>NZ_JBARVQ010000129.1:0-4647 GCF_049646345.1 Albidovulum sp.
CTCATGCGCTGTCCTTCGATCTGGAGGTCTGCCCTGCGGGGGGCAACATATGGGAAAGAGGCACCTGCGCCTCGATCACCGTGCCGGAGCGGGAGGACAGAACCCGAAGCGAGCCGCCCAGCTGTTCCATCCGTTCGGTCATGTTTCGCAGACCGAGCCCGGCATCGCCGCTGCGTGTGGCCGCAAGACCGCGGCCGTCATCCTCGATCCGCATCACTGCACCCAGTTTGTGACCGCGCAGTAAAAGCCGGACCCGGCCTGCACCGGAATGTTTCTCGACATTGGTCATTGCTTCCTGCGCGATGCGGTAAAGTGCAATCTTGGCTTCCTGATCCAGCCGGTTGCGGAACACCACGGTTTCGAACTCGGTCGCGATGCCGGTGCGTTTGCTGAACTCTTCGGTCAGGGTCTGAAGCGCGGGACCGAGGCCGAGATCGTCGAGCACACCGGGGCGCAGGTCGCGGCTGATGCGGCGCACCTCGCCGATGGCACCGTTCAGATGGTCGATGCCAGCCGTCAGGCTTTCGCCTGCGCGTGCATCGCCAAGGGACAGCCGCCGCCGCGCCAGTTCCAGCGCATAGCGCACCCCGACAAGTATCTGGCTGATGGAATCGTGCAATTCGCGGGCGACGCGGCCGCGTTCCTCTTCCTGCGTGTCGATGATCCTCTGGGTCAGCTTTTTCAGCTTGGCATCGGCAAGGCGCCTTTCACGGATCGTGATCCCCATGCCGCTGGCAAAGACCAAAAGCACGGCACCGACCGCAATTGCGGCGATCCAGCGGAAGGTGCGGCCGATGCGTTCTTCGGTCTCGGCCCGTGCGGCGGCGACTGAACCAAGGATGTCGTCAACGAACACACCCGTCCCCACGGCCCAGCGCCAGTCCTGAAGGCCGACGACATAGGAAATCATCTGTGCCTCTTCACCCGTTGAGGGTTTCGGCCAGATATAGGAATGATAGCCGCCGCCTTGCCGCGCGATCCGGATCAGCTCATCGACCACCGGTGTGCCTTCAGGATCGCCAAGCCCCGCCCAGTTGCGATTGATCAGCCAAGTCTGGCGCGGCGCGACGATGTTGTCACCGTCATAATCATAGACGAAGAAGTAACCATCCTGACCGTAAAGCATTGCCGCAAGTATTTGGGCGACCTCGGTTTTTGCGGCCTCGTCATCGGGCAGGGCATTGCCGTAGATGCCGCCGAAGGCGGTGCGGGCAAGGCTGATATAGTTTCTGAGTTCCTCTTTCTTCACAGCGATCAGCTGAGCCTCAAGTCCGGCAATTTCCCGCCGTGCCAGCTCGCGGGACTGATGCACGACAAGAACGGCAATGGCCGCCGCCGCGAGGATCAGCGGCAGGGTCGCAATCAGATAGATCTTCTGTCCGTAATTGAGGCGGATTGCCTGTCGCAATGCCGCCAGCCGCGCCCGCATCCGCCGTTTTCCCGATTGCCGCCGTCATGATTCTTGGCTGAGAATGACGATCCGCCTGCTGCAGGTCAATTCATGCGCCTTTGTTGGTCCGGATTGGTCCATTAAGCGAAAAACCGCCTCTCCCTACGCAGTACTCGGTATTCCCACGGCGGATGTCCGCCGCTAGGCTCATCCCAGTTGCAATGATCCGCCCGAAACGCGGGCGGACGATTTCTTGGGAGGATATATCCGTATGGATCGTCGTTCATTTCTGACGAAAGCAGCCCTTGGTGGCACCACCGCCGCTGCGGCAACAGCGCTCGCGGCACCGATGTATGCGCAAGGCAACCGGACGCTGACGCTCGTCACCACCTGGGGCCGGGGCCTTGCCGGTGTGCATGACGCGGCCCAGCGCTGCGCCGATACGATCACCGCGATGACCGATGGCCAGCTGACGGTTGACCTCAAGGCAGCGGGCGAGCTTGTGGGCGCGTTCGAAGTGTTCGATGCCGTGACTTCGGGTCAGGCTGACATGTATCACGGTGCCGATTACTACTTTGTCGGCCAGCATCCCGGTTACGCCTTCTTCACCTCGGTGCCGATGGGGATGACCGCGCAGGAACTGGTGAACTGGTACTATCACGGTGGCGGGCATGAGTTCCACGATGAGCTTGGCCAGATCTTCGGGCTCAAATCCTTCCTGGCCGGGAACACCGGCGCGCAGGCGGGCGGCTGGTTCCGTAATGAGATCAAGGGACCGGAAGATTTCAACGGCCTCAAGTTCCGCATGCCGGGCCTTGGCGGCAAGGCGCTTGGCAAGCTTGGCGCATCGGTGCAGAACCTGCCCGGCGGTGAGGTCTATCAGGCGCTGTCATCGGGTGCGATCGACGGCACCGAATGGATCGGTCCCTGGGCTGATGAAAAGGCCGGTTTCCAGGAGATCACCAAGATCTACTACACCGCCGGGTTCCATGAGCCGGGCGCGGGCCTGTCGCTGGCGATGAACCGCGAAGTCTTCGAGAGCCTGACCCCCGCCCAGCAGAAGATCTATGAGATCGCGAGCGGCGAGGCGCATCAGTGGAACCTTGCGCAGTTCCTGTCGAACAACTCGGCCGCACTGACCCGGTTGCAGGCGGCAGGCGTCAAGACGCTGGAATTCCCGGACACGGTCTGGGATGCCTTTGGCAAGGCGGCGCAGGAAGTCCATGACGAGAATATGGGCGACGAGATCTACAAGAAGATCTACGACAGCTACACCGCGTCGCTGAAATCTTCGTCGGCATGGATCAAGAAATCCGACGGCGCATATACCGCCCAGCGCGACCGCGTACTCGGCTGACCTGCCGTTGAAAAACGCGCCCCCGGCCGCATCGGCCGGGGGCTTTCACCCGACAACGCGCAGGATACCAAGGCGCCGTCGGAACCAGGGGGGATCGGATGGTCAGCGCCATCACCGGGTTCTTTGCCAGCATCTTTCAGGCCGTCGTGAACTTTTTCTACGCCGTCACCCATCCGGGGGAGTGGTTGGCCTGGACGCCCTATGTCAATCAGCCCTTGCCGACGCCCGAGGTGAAGGAATCGCTGATGCGCTTCATCTATTACGGCGCGTCGAAAGAGCTGTTCTTCGTGATCTTCACGATCCTCCTGATCCTGACAATCATCGGCCTGATCCGGCGCCCGATCATGTGGGCCTATGTGCGGGGGCTGGAGTTTTTTGCCAACTGGACCGGCCGCATCTTTGCCTGGGTCGGCCTTGCCATGGTGATCCAGCAGATTGCTATCGTCTTTCTGCAACGCATCTTCCGCGTGGCACAGATCGAGTTCGGCTTTTTCGGTATCGGCTTTACACGCGACCTCAGCTGGTGGTCGGAAGAGCTGAAGCTGTACAACGCGATGATCGTCGCGCTTTGCGTCACCTACACCTTCGTTCAGGGCGGTCATGTGCGGGTCGATCTGGTCTATTCGGCGGTCAGCTATCGCTGGAAGAAGTTCATCGACATGATGGGATCGCTGGTCTTCATGATGCCGGTCGCGGTCGTGACCTGGCTTTTCGCCTGGTTCTTCTTCTGGCGCGTTATGGTCGTGCCGAACACCTCGGCCTCGGACAATCTCGACAAGCTTCTGCTGAAGGCGCGCGCGGTGCGCTGGAACATTGAAACCATCGGCTTCAGCCCGAACGGGTTCGACATGTACTTCCTGTTCAAGGTGCTGATCCTTAGCTTCGTGGCCCTCACCTTTATCCATGCCTACGCCTTCTTCTGCCGATCGCTCCTGGAACTGATCGAAGGACCGGAAAGCGACGGCAAATACCTCGACAAAGATACGCTCGGTCAGGGCGAAGAAGCCTATGAAGGCACGCATTAAGGGGACAATGCACCATGTTTCTCGGACTTGATGGCGTCGAGGTCGGCCTGATCATCGTCTTCCTTTGCCTCTTCGGCGGCATTCTGTCGGGCTTTCCGGTGGCATTCGCACTCGGGGGCGCGGGGCTGATTGCCTTCGGGATCATCGCGGCCCTCGATTCCTCGGGCCTTCTGGTCCATGAATTCCTTGACCGGGGGTCGGACGGCTACAAGGCGCTGCTGGCGCAGGGTGTGCCCGAGATCGGGATATCGAAATTCACCCATCCGGACCTGCCAAGATCGGTTGAACCACTGTTCCCGCAAGGCTGGGAAGTGGCGATGGACCGTAACATCGCCTTCATCGTGAACCGGATGAACGAACGGGTCTTTGCCGGACAATCGATCGAGACGCTGCTCGCGGTTCTCATGTTCGTGATGATGGGGATCACGCTCGAACGCTCAAAGATCGCCAATGAGTTGCTGACCACCATGGCGCGGGTCTTCGGGCCACTGCCGGGCGGTCTGGCCGTGTCGGTCGTCGTCGTGGGGGCATTCCTTGCTGCCTCCACCGGGATCGTCGGCGCGACCGTGGTGACGATGGGACTGTTGTCGCTGCCGACGATGCTGCGCAACAAATACTCGCCCGAACTGGCAACAGGTGTCATCGCGGCCTCGGGCACTTTGGGCCAGATCATCCCGCCCTCCATCGTCATCGTGCTTCTGGGCACGCTGGCGGGCGACCTCTATGCGGCGGGGCAGGAAATCCGCGCCTCTGCCGCCGGATGTTCCGACGCGCTGACCTATCTGGGCGAGGCGGCGGTGCTGTCCGTGGGCACGCTCTTTCAGGCGGCATTGCTGCCGGGGATCATGCTGGCCGGTATGTACGGGCTTTACGCC
>NZ_JBARVQ010000130.1:0-1892 GCF_049646345.1 Albidovulum sp.
GCTATCCCCTGCGCGACAGCGCCACCACTGCCGGGATGATCGCGGAGACGACGAGGGCGACCGCAGCGAAAGACGCGCGCAGACCGAACAGCTCCGCCAGCCCCCCCATCATCGCGGGCCCAAGAAAGAAACCCAGCATCCCGGCCATCCAAGCCCGTGAAATCGCGTGGCTGCGCTGCTCGTCGCGAACACGCTTGCCAAGCATGGAATTGGCCGAGGGCACGATCACCGCCATGCCAAGCCCAAGGATGCCAACCCCCGTCAGTGCAACCAACTGGCTCGGCGCCGCGGCAATGACGACCGCCCCGATCATGCCAAGAACGGCCGACCAAAGTATAAGCCGCGCCTCACCCAGCCTTTCGGCAACGAACTGCCCCGAGAAACGGCCGATAGCCATGGCCAGCCCCAGCATGAAAGGGCCAAGGCTGCCCTCCCCCGCCGCCCCGCCGAGCGTGCGTTCGATGTGAAGCGCCGACCACGCCTCGGTGGCGTTTTCTCCGACGAAGGCCGCGAACAGGATAATCGCAGTCAAACCGATCGCCGCCCAGGGTGTCGCGGTGCTGCGTGTGTCGGCGCTGTCGTGATCCGGCGGCGCAATGCGGCCCCGGCCCTCCCACATCAGCGCGGCCAGTCCCACGCAAAAGAGCGCAAGCAGCGGCATGATCATCGTGGGCGTAGCCCCGGCCTTGCGCACCACTGCCGTAAAGAGAGCGGTCAACCCGAAGGCGACGGAAAACATCGCGTGGTTGACGTTCATCAGGTGCAGTTTGTGGCGGTTCTCCAGCGCGCTGATCCGGACGTTGGCGCTGACGTCCAAAGCCGCCACGCTGGCACCCATGCCAAACATCGCAAGGGCCAGACCGGGAACGCTTGAGGCCATCAGCGGATAGAAGAAGGCAAGGCAAAGGACCAGGCCCAAGACCGGCAGTGCCACTCGCCCAAGCGCGTTCAGGAGTCGCGGGGCAAGATACATCGAGATCATTGCCCCGATCGAAGACATCACCAGAGCCGATCCAAGACCGGCGTCAGATGCACCGACCGCCGCCTTGATATCGGGAACGAAACCGGCGAAACCGCCCCAGACGACACCCACGGCGCTGAGCCCGGACAGCGGTGCACGGGAGATCCGGACGGCATGAAGCATCGACATGGCTATGATTGGTCCTGTTGCGGTGCGTCAGCGTTAGCGCGGGCTCGTCAGGCTGGCAAGGCGACGGTCGCGGTTTTTGGGCTTTTCAAACCCAAAGATCTGACCTATACGCGCGGCTTCACGCGGATATGCACCCTTGGAGGATATCCGCCCTAACATTTGGAGACTAACCATGGCTGGAGAGATCCCGGATCTCGTCGCCACGGTACGGACGGGGACAGGCAAGGGGGCCGCCCGTCAAGCTCGCCGTAACGGCGACGTACCTGGCATTGTATATGGCGGCGGTGCTGACCCGCTTCCGATCAATATCAACTACAACACGCTTCTGAAGCGCCTCAAAGCGGGCCGTTTCCTTTCGACCCTTTTCAACCTGAAGGTTGAGGGCGAAAAGGACGTGCGCGTGATTTGCCGCAATGTGCAGCGTGACGTTGTCAAGGACTTGCCGACCCATCTGGACCTGATGCGCTTGCGCCAGACCAGCCGAATCGCCTTGTTCATTCATGTGAACTTCGACAATCACGACACATGCCCCGGCATCAAGCGCGGCGGCACGCTGGTTGTTGTGCGTCCCGAAGTCGAACTGGAAGTCACCGCAGCGGACATTCCCGACCATCTGACGGTCGACCTGTCCGGGCATGATATCGGTGATGTCATTCACATCAACGACATCACGCTGCCTGCCGGTGCGACCCCGACCATCAAACGGAACTTCGTCATCGCGAACATCGCCGCGCCGTCAAGC
>NZ_JBARVQ010000131.1:0-2347 GCF_049646345.1 Albidovulum sp.
AGTTCAGACTGCTCCAGAAGGAAGCTCTGCTTGCGCCGAGAAAAGTCCTCAGCATCGATGGTTCCGTCGATCATGAGGTCGGTCAGGCGCTCGAGTTTTGCCTCAACCTGCTCGATGCGCAGATCGATCGACTTCAGGGCACCCGCGTGTTCATTACCCTTGAGCCATGCCAGCCATTCTATGCGTAGATGCTCAGCCGCTTCGTCTGTGAGTTGGTAGGAGTTTAGGGCGTTTCGGATTGCTTCGTCGATCCGTTCTTCGCGGATGGTTGTTGTCGGACAGCCGCGCGTTTGACAGCGGTAGTACACGTGGCCCTTTTGGAGTTCGGGCGACAACGCCGCATCGCAAAGGCCGCAACGAAACAGGCCACGGTAGAGGTGGTTGTGGCGGGTGACCTTCTTGCCCGCGCGGCCAGCCTTGATCTCTTGGATTCTTCGAAATGTACGGGTGCTGATAAGCGGGTCGTGGATGCCCTGATGTACCTCTCCGGTTCGCTTTGCGACGATGAGACCGCAATAGAAGGGGTTCCGGAGCATCGCTTCGATATTCTGTTTGGTCATCTTGCCGCCTGAACGGTTTCGCAGGCCGATGTCGTCGAGCTTTGATCTGAGGGTACGGAAGGAGTAGCCACCGGTTGCGTAGAGGTGCAATGCTTCGCGGACCAACGGCCCGGTCACGGGACACATGGTTTTTGGTTTCCCGCCGCCGTTGTTCAAATATCCAAGCGGTGCCCCCCACGGATAGAGGCCCTGTTTCATACGTCCGCGCATCCCCTTCAGCGTTTCCTCGCGCAAGTTGCGGACATAGTCGGCGGCGATGACGGCCTGGATGTCAGCCGTGAGGCGCCCACCGCGCGAGCGGAAATCAAGGCTCTCGGTGGCGAAGTGAACGTCGATTCCACGATCGGACAAATCGCTGATGACCGCCCAGTCACCAAGGTTCCGCGCCGAACGGTCGATCTTGTGCATGATGAGGCCGGAAGCCTTGCCTTGCATCAGTTGTCGGATCATTTGATTGAAAATCGGGCGGCCGCTTTTGGCGGCGGTTTCTTTCTCTTCGAACCACGCGATGAGTTTGATCTTGTTATGACTCGCAAAGGCCGTGATTGCGTCCTTCTGGGCTTCGAGCGAAACGCCTTCTCCCTGTGTCTGCGTCGAAACCCGGATGTATCCGTAGCAAGTCTTCATGTATCTTTGGGGTTATCCTCCGACTCTACCAGATCCTCAGATTTTGGCGAATCGCGCCAGGGCCAGGTGCCATCTTTGAGCATCCGCAGGTAAATGCGTTTGCAGAGTTCCAAGTGGCGATGCAGGTGTTCGTCATGGTCCATGATGCCATGGTACCGGACCAGTAACGTCGGGATAGTCGGCGAAACTTGCGGTCTGGGATCTGCTCAGGGCCATGTGGTTGCAGTGAACGGTCGGGTTTTCTGACCGTCGACCATGAGCTGAACAAAGGCGCGGTAGTTCGGAAGATTGACGAGATCCGGCACCGGCTGGTCGGCAAGCTGTTGGCTGATGATAGGGGCGTCCAACGCTCCGACCCGAAACACCATGATCGAGCCGACATTGCCCATCACCGCTTCAAACACCGCGCGATCGGCCTGCACGATGTGCTGGTGGGCCAGCGTGACACCCAGCCCATATTTGCGTACTTCTGAGAGCATCGATGCGAAGGCTTCGGTGGTAAAGGAATGGAATTCATCAACGTAGAGCATGAACGGGCGGCGGTCGCCCTCAGGCAGGTCGTGACGGGTGAAGGCTGCGTTCATGATCGACGATACGATCAGACCACCCATCACATCACTCATATCCGCGCCCAGACGGCCTTTGGCGAGGTTCACGATCAGAATGCTGCCGTCATCCATGATCTTACGGAAACGGAGCGGTTGGTCCGGTTCGCAGATCGACTTTCGGATCACTGGGTGCGCCAGAAAGGCGCCGAGCTTGTTGGCGATCGGTGCCACACCATCGACCGCTGTCTTGTACGACATGGCAGTATATTCTTCGGTCCAGAAATACCTGACCTGAGGGTCCGTGACACGGCCGACCACTTCCTTCTGGAACGTTCGATCGACAAACAGTCGCATGATGTCCCGGATGTCCGCCCGTGGCTGTTCAAGCAGCGCCAGGACGGCATAGCGGAGCAAGTGCTCCATGCGCACGCCCCAGGCATCCGCCCATTGCTTTTTGAGCGCGTCAATCAGCCCCGAACAAACGAGGGGGCGCAATGATACCGACGCGCGCGTGATTGGATTGTATCCTAGCGGATTGTCAGGATCGGCGACATTCCAGTACGTGTGCTGCCGTTGCAAATCCTGATGCAGCCTCTCAGCTATATCCCCATG
>NZ_JBARVQ010000132.1:0-3891 GCF_049646345.1 Albidovulum sp.
CTGCGGAACAGGGGCTGACCCGGGTTCTGGCGGGGGGCACCGATGTGCTGGTCCAGCTTAAATCCGGCATGGTCGAACCCGACCTGATCGTCGATATCAAGAAGATCCCCGGCATCCGGCAGATCACTGCGGAAAACAGCGGTTTTCGTATCGGGGCAGCCGTTTCGGGTGCCGAAATCGGCGAGCATGCCGCCCTTTGCGCGGCATGGCCGGGCGTGACCGAAGGCGTGCAACTGATCGGGTCGACACAGGTGCAGGGCCGCTGCACGATGGTCGGCAACCTCTGCAACGGCTCGCCTGCCGGTGATGCCGTGCCCTCGCTGGTGGCCGCCAATGCGGTGGCGCGGATCGCCGGACCCGGCGGGGAGCGTGACTGCCCCGTCGCGGATATCCCGGCAGGCCCCGGCAAGACCACGCTGAAGAAGGGTGAGATCATCACCTCGATCTTCCTGCCCGCACGGCCTGACCGTGCCTCGGACGCCTATCTGCGCTTCATCCCGCGCACCGAGATGGACATCGCCGTCGCCTCGGCCGGTATCGCGCTGGAGCTAAACGCCGATGGCACGGTCAAGGCGGCCCGGATCGTTCTGGGCGCGGTGGCACCAACCGTCGTCGTGGCCGAAGCGGCGGGCGCGGCGCTGGTCGGATCAAAACTTGATGACGACACGCTCGCGACAATGGCCAAGGCCTGCGAGGCCGTCTGCAACCCGATCGACGACAAACGCGGCACGATCGAATACCGCACCAAGACGGCGGGAACGCTGGCCAAGCGTGCCGCCCTCATCGCCTATGCCCGCGCCGGAGGTTTGAAATGACCAAGCTGCATGTCTCCACCACGATCAACGGCGATCCCTTTGAGTTTCTCTGCACACCGGATGAAACGCTGCTAGATGTGCTCCGCAACCGGCTCGGCCTGACCGGCGCCAAGGAAGGCTGCGGCACCGGAGATTGCGGCGCCTGTTCGGTGACGGTGAACGGGCGGCTCGTGTGTTCCTGCCTCGTCCTCGGGGCCGAGGCCGAGGGGGCCGAGGTCACCACGATCGAAGGCATGGCCGAGGGTGATGACCTCCACCCGCTGCAACGCCACTTCATCGAGGGCGCAGCTTTGCAATGCGGGATCTGCACGCCGGGTATCCTCGTCGCCGCAAAGGCGCTTCTGGAAAAGAACCCGGACCCGAGCGATGAGGAACTGCGCTATTGGCTGGCGGGCAACCTTTGCCGCTGCACCGGTTATGACAAGATTATCCGCGCCGTTCAGGCAGCGGCAGCCGAAATGAGGGGGGCCTGACATGTCGCTCGACGAATACGTGAAACGCGAGTTCAAGCAGGTCGGCACGCGGGTCAGTCGCCCCGACGGGGTGGACAAGGTCACCGGACGGGCGATGTACGGGGCCGACGCCACCGCGCCCGGCATGCTGACGGGCCGCATCCTGCGCTGCCCCCATGCCCATGCGCGGATCAAGAGCTTCGACATCTCGGATGCCCTTGCCGTGAAGGGCGTGAAAGCCATTGTGACGGGTGACGACTTTGCCGTGCCCGAGGATGACTTCATCCGCGACGTGCAGGAAAACTGCATGGCGCGCGGCAAGGCGCTTTACGATGGCCATGCTGTCGCCGCCGTCGCCGCGACCGATGCGGCGTCTGCCAAGGCTGCCCTGAAACTGATCAAGGTCGACTACGAAATCCTGCCCCATGTGACCGATGTCGATGAGGCGATGAAGCCCGGCGCGCCGGTCGTGCAGGCGGGACGGGTGCAGGAAAACGTGCCGTCAGGCCATTCGGAAAACGTCACCGCGCATTTCGAATTCGGTCACGGCGATATGGCGGCAGGCTTTGCCAAGGCCGACAAGATCATCGAGCGGTCGTTCAAAACCGCAGCCACCCATCAGGGTTATATCGAACCGCATGCCTGCCTCGCCTCGGTGACGTCCGACGGCAAGGCCGATCTCTGGTGCTGCACGCAAGGACAATTCAATGTCCGCACGCTCTGTGCCGAGATCATGGGGATGGAGGCAAGCCAGCTTCGTGTCACCGCCTCGGAGATCGGCGGCGGCTTTGGCGGCAAGACGACGGTCTTCATCGAACCTGTCGCGCTGATGCTTTCGAAAAAGGCGGGCCGCCCGGTCAAGATCGTGATGACGCGCGATGAGGTATTCCGGGCGACCGGCCCGACCGTTTCATCCTCGTCCGACGTCAAGATCGGCATGACGAATGACGGCCGGATCACGGCGGCAGAGGCAACCTTGCGCTATCAGGGCGGGGCGTTTCCCTGTGGGACGACGGAATTCGGTTGTTCGTCGGCCTTCGCGGCCTATGACCTTGAAGCCGTGCGGACTTATGGCTGGTCGGTCCTGACCAACCGCCCGAAGGAAGCCGCCTATCGCGCGCCCGGCGCGCCGATGGCGGTATATGCGGTCGAAAGCGTGGTTGATGAACTGTGCCTCGAACTTGGCCTCGACCCCTTGGAAACCCGCCTGAAGAACGCCGCGCGCAAGGGCACGAAATCCTCCTACGGGCCGACCTTTCCCGATATCGGGCTGGTGGCGACGCTGGAGGCGGCAAAGGCCCATCCGCACTACACGGCCCCGCTTGAACCCGGTCAGGGCCGGGGACTTTCCTGCGGCTTCTGGTTCAATTTCGGCGGCAATACCTGTGTCAGCCTGAACGTGAACACCGACGGCACGGTCGGCATCACCGAAGGCAATCCGGATATCGGCGGCAGCCGCGCCTCGATCAGCCTGATGGCGGCCGAGGAACTGGGCATTCCCTATGACCGTATCCGCACCATCGTCGCCGATACCTCGTCGCTCGGCTACAACGATGTGACCGATGGCAGCCGCGTGACCTTCGCGGTGGGGCTGGCCACGATCAAGGCAGCCCGCGATGCGACCCGCAAGATGTGCGCGCGCGCGGCAAAGATCTGGGGCATCGACGAAGAGGCGGTGGAGTGGAAAGACGGCGCGGCTGTGCCCGCCGGTCCCAATGCCGGTAAGTTCCCGCCGATGACTTTGGCCGAGATTGCCGCAGTGTCGGCCGAGACTGGCGGCCCCATCGCCGGGCATCATGAGGTCAATGCCGATGGCGCGGGCGTCAGCTTTGGCGTCCATCTTTGCGATGTCGAGGTCGACCGCGAAACCGGCGCAACCAAGGTTCTGCGCTACACGATCTTTCAGGATGCCGGAAAGGCGGTGCATCCCGACTATGTCGAAGGCCAGATGCAGGGCGGCGCGGTGCAGGGCATCGGCTGGGCGCTGAATGAGGAATATATCTACGGGACCGACGGGCGACTTCAGAACCCGACCTTCCTCGATTACCGCGTGCCGGTCGCCTCGGACCTGCCGATGATCGAGACGGTGATCCTTGAGATCCCCAATCCCGGCCACCCCTACGGCGTGCGCGGTGTGGGTGAGACACCCATCGTGCCGCCACTTGCGGCTTTGTCGAACGCAGTCTCGCATGCGACGGGCATTCGCATGACCGAACTGCCGATGTCCCCGCCGCGGATCCTCAAGGCGCTCGGGTCCTCCTGATGGTCAAGGTCCTGCTTTGGGGTTCGCTCCGGCAGGCCACCGATGGGCTGACCGAGGTGGAGGTCGAGGCCGCGACCTTCAAGCAGCTTCTCGACCGACTGGGCGAGGCTTATCCCGGCCTGCAACCGCAGATAAAGCGAGGCGTTTCGATGTCGTTGAACGGGGTCATCTACCGCGAGGCATGGTTCACCGAAATCCCGCCCGAGAGCGAGGTTGTCCTGATGCCTTACATGACTGGCGGATAGCACCCGGCGACCGTGGTTTTCGGCGCGGGCGTCGTTTTTTCCTGAAATCCGTCGTAATTTCGTCAATCCGTGCGCCGGATTCGACGCATTCCGTATGAAAGGGGTCGTTCTTGCCG
>NZ_JBARVQ010000133.1:0-2567 GCF_049646345.1 Albidovulum sp.
GACCCATGGCGACCGAACGCACGCTCTCGATCATCAAACCCGATGCGACCAACCGCAACCTGACCGGCAAGATCAATGCCAAGTTTGAAGATGCGGGTCTGCGCATTGTCGCGCAAAAGCGCATCAAGCTTTCCATGGAACAGGCCGGCAAGTTCTACGAAGTGCACAAGGACCGCCCGTTCTACGGCGAACTTTGTGAATTCATGGCGTCGGCTCCGGTTGTCGTCCAGGTGCTGGAAGGCGAGAGTGCCATTGCCAAGAACCGCGAAGTGATGGGGGCCACCAACCCGGCCAATGCCGATGCCGGAACGATCCGCAAGGAATTCGCGCTTTCGGTCGGTGAAAACTCGGTCCACGGCTCGGATGCGCCGGAAACTGCCGCGCAGGAAATCGCCTTCTTCTTCTCGGGTCTCGAACTCGTCGGCTGATAGCAAATTTTCTGCGAAAATTTGGCGATTTTTCGGAGAAAAATCGTATCACTTCGGTCGGATCAATCCGATCTCGTCAAGGACCGCTTCCAGCCGGGAGTGGTCCTTTTGAGTCTCCGGGAGAACTGACGACTTCAGCGCGTCGAACTTTGTCCGCAGCGCGGCCTTTTCTTCCCCCCGGCAATCGTTCCAGGGTCGTCCCTGCAATCCCATGACGAGGACATAGTATCCGATAAAGTGGGGCCTTGTGCCGGACTGCAAGAGCCGAAGATAGGCCGCATCCGCACCCATCGCGCGGATCTCCTCGGCCGACTGTATGCCCGCCCGGGCAAAGGCCGCCCCCGAGGCGGGGCCGAGATTGGGAATCGTAGTTACGGGTGTCGGCATGGGGCCCCTCCATCGGAGCCCCGAGGTTAATTCCTGCCGCGACCCGGCGAAAGCCTCAGATCGAGGCCCAGTCGCTGAAATGCATGGCGCGCATCTGCTCGGCCGGCGTTTCAGCAATCTCGGACGAGACCGTCCGGCGCTTTTCGGCGCGTTCGGACTCACCTTGTTGCTGCTGCTGGCGCGGGGCGTTTCCACTCGCATCCATCTGCTTGGGCATATCCATTCGTCTCTTCCTTCCCCCGTGATCGATCAGATCACATTAACCATGCCTCTAGGGCCATCACTCACACATGTCGGTGGCAATCGCGCGGCGCAAATATGGCCGTGTTTCCCCACCGTCAATAGATTCTCCTACGAGATGACACTTTCGCCAAGCCGCAGCGCGGCAATCCGCCTGTTCCCGAGTCAAATTCGCAACAGTTTTGGCCTGTTAGCGCCAGACAAGGCGCGCTTTTGAAACAATATTGCGCGACGAAATATTATTGCGTGCAACCATAGGGTGAGCGCGCGCCCGTAAAAGCCGCAGTACACAATGGTGCACGACTCAGTCGCGGAAATGTGCGGCGAAGGGTTCGGGCAGGTCGAACTCATCAAGCGCGCGGGCGCGAGCCCCGGCCGACATCTTGCGCGCGGTCTTGGCGACGATCTTTTCCAGAGCTGCGGGATCGCGGCCTTCGGCGAAGGGCTGGAAGTACCAGCGCAGGAAGGTAAAGCAGATCACGTCTTCCAGTGCCTGAACCTCTGGATCGCGTTTGATGCCTTCCTTGCGCAACATCGCGCCGACCTTCGCGACGCTGTCGTCGCCGTAGCCCGCAGCGGCCATGATTTCACCCACACGGGTGGCATGAAACGCGCCAAGCTCTCGGCGCCAGGTCAGATAGCCTTCACGACCCTCGGGATAGGCGCTGCGCGGAGAGGTCCAGCGTTCGATATGCTGGCCGCGCGCCGCGATGCGGAGTTCCTCGGACGCATCGGGAAAGAGCCGCTCCAGCTCTGCCGTCATCCGCTCACCGTAAAGCCGCGCGGCGGGTGTGCCCTCGCTCACGTCGGGGTCGGCGGAATTTGCGGCGTCGATGGCGGTGAGGGTGGTGGCAAGGCGGCTCATGTCGGTCCTTTCAGATCAGGGCTGCGGCACCGTCGCAAAGCGCCCGGGCGCGGTCAAGCCGCGCCCGTTGCCCGTTCAAAGTTCAACCTCGACCCGGCCAAGCGGACGCGAGCAGCAGGCCAGGATGTAACCAGCCTCGATGTCCTCTTCGCTGATGCCGCCGTTGTGGACCATATGAACCTGACCCGAGCGGGTCTTGACCTTGCAGGTGCCGCAGACGCCGAAATTGCAGCCCGAGGGCATATTGAGGCCCGAGGATTTGGCGATGGCCAGAACGGTGTCGGTCTCGGTGCAGTCAACTGTGACGCCGGAATTGACAAAGGCAATCTCGGCCCTGGCCTCTTCCTGAGGCACGACATCTTCGTGCACTTCGATATCCTCGGCCCGCATGACCGGGGCCTGAAACGTCTCCTGATGATAGCGCTCCATGTCGTAGCCAAGCGACAGCAGCGTTTCGCGCACCGCCTGCATGAACCCCTCGGGCCCGCAACAATAGACCTCGCGGTCAAGATAGTCGGGCGTCATCAGACCCAGCATCAGCTGGTTGAAATGGCCGCGATAGCCGGTCCAGACCTCATAGGGGTCTTCATCGGCCACGACGAAGTTCAGCCGAAGACCGCGCACCCGGCCCGCCATATATTCCAGCC
>NZ_JBARVQ010000134.1:0-1840 GCF_049646345.1 Albidovulum sp.
TCCAACGCTTTTTCGGAAAATGCCGGGTCGTTGATATGGCCGTCAAGCGCGACCAGCGTGACATTGGCGGGAAGGTTCGCGCGCAACTCGGCCACGAAGGCGGCCAACCCTTCGGGATCGCTAAGCGGACCACCATCGCGATCCCATTCGTTGCCGCCTTTGAGCGGCAGCAGCAAAGTGGTCGGCCCCTTGGCGGTGGCAAGTTTCCCGCAGATAATGCGCGCCATGTCGCGTCGCTGTTCCACAGTCATCATGACCGACGAAAGCAGGCGGTTATGGGCGTGCAGTTTCTGCCCGGCAAGCTTGGGCGGAACGTCCTGCCAGCCGACGAAATCGACAAGGTCGTAACAGCCAATGGAAACGATCTGCGGCGTGCCGTTTTGGCCTGCATTGGTCATCCGGTCGCTGCCCGCGCTGATCGACGAGCCCATCAGGTGGTTGCCGACCTCCTGCGGGGCGAAATCGAACACGGCGGCGAAAGCACCCTCTGCCGCGAGGCTCTCGAACGCCCGTCCACCCATGCCTGTGGCGTGGAATACGGCGACTTCGTAGCCGCGTCTTTCCAGTTCAGGTTTCAGCGTGACCATGTAGCGCAGCACTGTCTTGCCGAAAGAGGTCATGCCGATCAGTGGCTTGTCCTTGCGCGGTTTTTCCACCGCGCGCGCAGCCCCCAGCACGGCGCCCGCAGCCTGGCTGAGCGATGCCTTGCAAACCGAATTCAGCCCATAAAGCCCGCCCGCCCAAAGGATCATCTGAATGTCCGCCGGCAGCCGTTCAGGCGGGATCAACGGCGAGAAGGACACCGTCGAGACGATGTATTTCGGCACCCCGACAGGCAGCGCCGAACAGACATCCAGCGCAACATCCGTGCCCATCGTGCCGCCCAGGACAAGCAGCCCGTCGAACTTGCCTTCGGCATAAAGCCGCGCGGCCAGCATGGCTGAACCCTTGGCCATGATCTGCATGGCCAGGTTCTCGTCACCGCCGTTGATGGCCTCCTCGATCCTATGCCCGCCCGCCTCTGCGACTGCGTGTTTTGAGTAATCCGTCGGCACCGACGGGTCGCCCAGCACGCTGACATCCATTGTCAGAACCGCGCCGCCCTGGCCCCGGATTACCTTCGCCAGATAGTTCAGTTCATCGTCCTTGGTGTCATAGGTGCCGACGATCAGAATGGTCTTGTCTGCCAATGTCCCTCTCCCTCGCAATCGCGTCAGATCTTGAACCAGGCGGTTTTAAGATCGAGATATTTATCGAATGCATGCAGTGACTTGTCGTGCCCGTTGCCCGATTGCTTGACCCCGCCCAAGGGCACCGTCATGTCCGAGCCACCATAGGTGTTCACATGCACGATCCCGGCCTGAATGCGCCGCACCATGCGGTGCGCGCGCGACAGATCGGATGTCCAGACAGCCGCTGACAGGCCGAAGTCGGTGCCGTTGGCGATGGCCACAGCCTCATCCTCGGTCTCGAAGGGGATGACCGCCAGAACCGGACCAAAGACCTCGTCGGTCGCCAGCCGGTCCTGCGGGCTGACGCCCGAAATCACCGTTGGCTGCATGTAATAGCCCCCGGTTTCCTCCAGTATCCGCGCGCCGCCAGTGACGATGCGGCGCCCCAGTGCCTTCGCTTCGGCAACGAAGCCCAGGTTCTGTTCAAGCTGCCGTATCGAATTGACCGCACCCGCCGCCGTACCCGGATCAAGCGGGTCGCCCACCTTCATCCCTTCGGCAAAGCGCCCCAGCTTTTCGACGAATTCGTCATGCACGGACCGTTCAACCAACAGGCGCGAGCCTGCGATGCAGACCTGACCCGAGTTGCGGAAAATGCCGTTGGCCGA
>NZ_JBARVQ010000135.1:0-2694 GCF_049646345.1 Albidovulum sp.
GATCGGCGGCGCCCGCAGACCTGGCATAACTCCAGTCCGGCCCGCGCACCGAAAGAACGGCACCGGGCGCTGCGCCGATGTCCGCCGCAAGCTCTGGCGCGGGATCGACGGCCTTTGCGAGAAGACCGTCAAGCCTTTCGACCACCGCATCGGGTGCGGTGATCGGGATCGCACAGGGTCCGAATGCCTCTGCGCTTGCGCTGCCCGCCAGCAAGGTGCCGACCAGCAGGGCCGCAGCCCCGGTGCGGAAGGCGCGGGGGGCCGGCCCCTTGCAGAAGGACGTCACGGTTTGAGGCCCGTACGTTCTGAGCGATCCCTGGGCCATCATGGGATCAAGCCGCGCCCTCGTTGGTCAGCGACATGATGTTGGCCGTGGTTCCGTCGAGATAGGCGTCGCATTGCCAGGTGCCCGTCGGGCCGACACGCAGGATGACGCGGGTTCCGGCCTGCGAGAACTCGGAGCTTATAACCGAAACATCCGGATTCCCGGTGGTGGCCTTCACGTCCCGGACGCAGGCGGTGCGGGCCTGTGCTTCCGGCTCGTTTCCGGGCGCACCGGGTGCCGGGTAGTTCACGGCACTCGGAGAGTCCTCGAGACACCCTGAGAGGGCTAAAGCAGCGACCGTAGCACCAAAGAGTTTCACGGTAGTTCTGAGCATCTTGTCTCCAATTCTGTTGTCTGATCTGTGCTCGGGAACGGACGGGTCATGCGAATTCCGGTCGATCTCACCCTCCCGTTCCCGTTTGGATTGCCTTTTTGGTGATCGGAAAATCTCAACCGCCCCAGATAACGGAGTCCGGAATCTCGAACCTCTCCTCGCCGATCAAGACGATTGAGATGCCGTTCTCGGATCGCGTGACCGTCATCTCCAGCCCCTGGTCCGCCTGGGACTGGTCGAAGGAGACGGGCGTTCCTTCCTCGAAGTAGATCACTCGACTACCACCATCGGGCCACTCGACGGTGACCGAACCATTGCCGCTGCCCGGACTCTCGCGCGTGACGCCAAAGGGGCAGTCCTGCATCGCGGCATCGGCGCTGCGTACACATGAGATCGTTCCGGTGGCGTGATAGGACGTGCCCGGCACCAGCGCGTCGGTGTTGCTCTGGGGAACCGGGATCATGTCGGGAAGTTGCGTTGCGAGCCCTTCTCCGGCGCTCTCGATGAGGAAATCTCCCGCCACCCAGCCGGTGATCCCTCTAGGTGCCGTCGCCATGACCTCGCACCAGCGGCGGCCTTCGTTCATGCGACAGCCGAGGTTGCGCAGGACGGCGGTGTTCCGAAAACGGCCGATCGTGGTCGCGCCCGCTGACGGTCCGTCATGAACGTTGAGGCTGCCTACGGGGTCGCTCAGGCGCACCTCCCAAAAGTCCGGGCCGCCCTGAAGGCCATCGGCGTAATCACCCTGCACGACCGCGCCGGTCTGGCCGGTGATCGAGATGTCGAGGCTGTAGTTGGCCGTCTCTCCACGACGCGCGGCATTGCGATAGAGATAGACCGAAACGGAATAGACCCCCGATGTGGACAGCACGCCGTCGAACACGTTGAGATCAGGCACCAACGGACCGATCTGCTCGGCCACCGCCAGCGCCTCGTCGCCCGGACCACGGCCCGGTTCGTAGACGTTGAAGTAGGCGGCCGTGTTATCCGTGGTCAGCCGGATCTGCATCCGCTGCCCGGCCTCGGCGCCGATCTGGTAGACGACGAATTCGCGGCCCGTGATGCTGTCGCGGATGGTCGTGCCGGTGGTTCCGGCTGCGAAATGCACCTCTTCGGTGCGCATGTCGGACTGGGCCTTGGCGAGATTAGCATGCCCCAGCATCAGCGCAAGCGAGAGTGCGATCGACCCAAAGGTCAGGCCAGCGCGTCTCGTGATCATGAATTTCTCCTTCCACTTGGGTTGATAGATCTCATCCGCCGAAAAGGACGGCCTCGGGCACGGCATAGCGTTCTGTCGTCCCGACCAAGACGATCACGTCGCGACCGGCCCATTCGCCGAAGATGCCGGCCTGCGCGTTCGACGACTCCGGCCGCCCGGCCAAAAATTGGATCCGCCGCAGCGTCCCGTTTGGCATGGTGATGTCGAGCGTCGCCGTCCCGCCGCCGCGTCGCACGACGCCGAAGCGGCAGTCGTTTGCGCGCCCCGAGATGGTGCAGGCCAGTGCTCCGGGTGCGTTGTACGCGGTGCCCGGCACCAGCGCGTCGCCGGGCAGTTGGGTTACCCCGCTGCCGGATCCGGGCACCGCGCCAGGCAGCTGTGTCGCTCCGCCGCCAGGAGCCTGCGCGGGCTCGAGATAGCGCGCCGCGGCCCAGCCCTTGGACGCCGGTTCGGATAGTCTGTGAACCTGACACCACATCATGTCGCCGACTTGCGGCGTGCAGCCGAGGTTGCGCACGACGTCGCCATTGCGCAGGGTGTAACGCACGGCAAAGCCCGTGGACGGGCCGCCGCGTACGTTCAGCCGGTCGCCCGAGATCACGCCGCTGACCCGCAGATATTGCGATGTGATGCCCGGCCCGACGCCCGCCGATCCGCCGCCAGGTGGCTTGGTCGTTTCATTCGTCACCGAAACTGAGAGAGAGAAATCCGTCCGTTCACCCCGACCCGCTGCGGCGGTGGTATGGCGCACCTCTATGCGATAGTCGCCACTGGCCAAAAGGCGACCCTCGAACCGGTTTCGCGACGGGACCAGGG
>NZ_JBARVQ010000136.1:0-3936 GCF_049646345.1 Albidovulum sp.
TGTAGCTGCTATGTTATCATTCGTACCG
Source organism: Albidovulum sp. (assembly GCF_049646345.1). Lineage (GTDB taxonomy): Bacteria > Pseudomonadota > Alphaproteobacteria > Rhodobacterales > Rhodobacteraceae > Albidovulum. The sequence continues at coordinate 29 of NZ_JBARVQ010000136.1, forward strand.
TTAAGATGTACCGGCAGGCAGAGCGGCGGCAAGGCCATCGGATGCTCGAATTCGAGAATGTGAGTAAATCTTTCTGGACCGGAAAGACGCGCAAGGTGATCCTTGATCGCGCTTCTTTCAGGGTGGAACGCGGCCGATCTCTCGGCATTCTCGCCCCTAACGGGACAGGCAAGACCACGATCGTCAACATGATGGCCGGGCTGGAAAAGCCCGATGAAGGTACGATCCGCAAGACCAGCCGCGTGTCCTTCCCGCTGGGCTTCATGGGGGGCGTTGTTTCCAAACACACAGCGCGTGAGAACGCGCGTTTCATCTCCCGGCTCTACGGGCTTGATCCCGATTATGTGGAGGCGTTCAGCCGCTGGCTTTGCGGGATCGAGGAATATTTCGACATGCCGGTAGGCACCTTCAGTTCCGGTATGAAGGCACGGTTCACATTCTCGCTACTGTTGGCGATGGAATTCGATATATACCTGATCGATGAGGGAATGCCGTCTACCACGGATGTCGAGTTCAATCGAAAGGCGGGGTCAATCCTGGCTGACCGGCTGAAAACCTCAACCGTTGTTGTCGTTTCTCATCAGGCGTCAACCCTGGAAAAATTCTGCCGCTCTGCCGCCGTTCTCAGGAATGGCACGTTGCATATGTTCGAAACACTCGAAGAAGCGAAACGGATGTATGACTACACCTAAGGCAACAAAGTTCCGCATCCGTCCGCAGGAACGCAGCGCGCCCGACGCCCCGGAACCGCTTATCCCGGACACCGATGACGGTTTCGGCGACCGGGTCTTTCCATCCGCGCAGGAACAGCCGGAAGCGAACCGGAACCCCGAAGACGATCTGGCCGCGATCAAGGCCGAAGGACTGTCGGGCCGCCAGCTTCGCACGGCACGCCGTGTTGCCCAGAAACACGGGGTTGAGGCCGCGTCGGATTACGAGGCCGTTCTTCTGCTGCGCCGGAAGGGGATAGACCCGTTCCAGCCTTCGGCAGTGCTTCAGATGGTCGAAAACGCGCAACAGGCCGCTCCGGCGGCAGGTCGGGTGCAATTGCCGCAGACCGTTCCGACCGCGCCGCCCCCTGCCCCAGTGCAACCCTTGTCGGAATCCCAACGCGCGGCGGAAATCGTTCAGATCCAGCGCGACATTGTCAAACGGCGGCGGCGTAACTTCATGATGCTGCTGGCGCGGCTGGCGGCCTTCGTGCTGCTGCCCACGCTGCTGACCGGGTACTATTTCTTCAAGGTCGCCACGCCACTTTATGCAACCGTCAGCGAGTTCATCATCCAGCAAAACGAAGCTGCCGGAGCCGGTTTTGGCTCAATGTTCCGCGGCACGCAGTTCGCGACTTCGCAGGATTCCATTGCCGTTCAGGGCTATCTGCAATCACGCGACGCGATGCTCAGGCTCGACCGGGATCTCGACTTCAAGACGCATTACAGTCAGGACTTCATCGATCCGCTGCAACGTCTCGACCCCGATGCGACGAATGAAGCCGCGTACAAACACTACAAGCGCAACGTGAAGATTGGCTACGACCCGACCGAGGGCATCATCAAGATGGAGGTGATCGCCGCCGATCCAAAGATCAGCCAGCAGTTTTCCGAAGCCTTGATCGGCTATGCCGAGCAGCAGGTGGATCAGCTTTCATCCCGCCTGCGCGAGGATCAGATGCAGGGCTCGCGCCAGAGCTATGAGGATGCCGAGAAAAAGGTGTTCGAAGCTCAGATGCGGGTTCTGGGACTGCAAGAGGAGCTGGGCATTCTGGACCCGGTTACTGAAAGCAGCGCACTCATGGGACAGGTTTCGACTTTCGAAATAGAGCTGCAGAACAAGCGGCTGGAACTTCAGCAGCTTCTCGACAATACGCGTCCGAACAAGGCGCGGGTCGATGGGGTGAAGGGCGATATCTCGCGACTGCAGCAATTGATCGCCGGGCTCCGCTCGCAACTGACGCAAGGCGGCACGGATACCGCATCTCTGGCCCAGATCACCGGCCGGTTGCGCATTGCCGAGGCGGATCTTGAAACCCGCCAGCTGATGCTCAGCCAGGCCCTGCAGCAGCTTGAAACCGCCCGGATCGAGGCCAACCGGCAAGTGCGTTATCTGGAATCCTCCGTCTCTCCGGTCGCGCCGGATGAGGCGACCTATCCGCGCGCATTTGAAAACACTATCTTGGCCTTTCTGATCTTCAGTGGCATTTACCTCATGCTGTCGCTGACTGCCTCGATCCTCCGGGAACAGGCAACCTCGTAAGGAGCCGGACATGACCAAGATGAAGGACGTTTCCGTCGGCGGGCTGACCGTCGGCAACGACCGGGTGCTGACCGTGATCGCGGGCCCCTGCCAGTTGGAAAGCGCCGACCACGCCCAGATGATCGCCGGAACCATGGCCGAGGCCTGCGCAAAGGTCGGTGCCCAGTACATCTTCAAGGCAAGCTACGACAAGGCCAACCGCACATCGCTGAAAGGCAAGCGCGGGATCGGTATGGATGCCGGTCTGAAGGTGCTGGACGGCGTGCGTGCCGCACTCGGCATGCCGGTCCTGACCGACATCCACGATGCCGAACAGGCCCGCATCGCAGGCGCGGTCGTCGATGTGATCCAGATCCCCGCTTTCCTCTGCCGCCAGACCGACCTCCTGCTGGCGGCTGGCGAAACCGGTTGTGTGGTGAACGTCAAGAAAGGCCAGTTCCTCGCCCCTTGGGACATGGACAATGTCGCGGCCAAGGTCGCGAGCACCGGCAATGAAAACATCCTGCTGACCGAGCGCGGCGCGAGCTTTGGCTACAACACGCTGGTCGCCGACATGCGGTCCCTGCCGCGAATGGCCAGTACCGGCTATCCGGTGATCATGGACGCGACCCATTCGGTGCAGCAGCCCGGCGGTCAGGGCGGATCAAGCGGCGGCCAGCGCGAATACGCCCCCGCCATGGCCCGCGCCGCCGTCAGCCTCGGCATTGCCGGGGTCTTTATCGAGACACATCAGGCCCCGGACGCCGATCCGTTGATTTCCGATGGGCCGAACATGATCCCGCTTGATCAGATGCCGAAACTCATCGAGACGCTGATGGCGCTTGACCGCATCGCCAAGGCCGACCCGGTCCGGGTGTAGGCCGGCGGGCCGAGCTTGCATATCCAGACAGGAACGCGCCACTCAGGCGGGTGTCGCAGAAAAAAGATGGCATATGACCGCAAAGACCACTGAGACCCGCAAGAACACGGTGATCCGACACTGGGACGGCAGCAAGAAGTTCTGGATGTCCCCGACCGAGTTCACCGGCGTGGTGGTCGGCAAAGAGGATACCGCATCCGAATACGTCATCAGCGACGGGCTGATCGGCCCCGGCGGTTTCATCCCCGACCACTTCCACAAATGGGAGGACCAGACCTTTCACATCCTGCAGGGTCAGCTTGAGGCGAAAATCGGCGATGAGTTCGTGACAGTGGGTCCGGGCGACACAATCCATTGCCCGCGCGGCGTCTCGCACTACATGAAAAATACCGGAGGGGCTGAAGCCCGCATCCTCAGCTACATCATCCCCGGCGACTGGGCCGAGGATTTCATGGCTGAAACATCGCGCCAGAATCATTCCGGCCAGCGCGATCTGGCACTCATCGAGGAGCAGTTCGGCGTGGTCTACCTCTGACTGCCGCGACCTATACCACCTGCCCGGCCGCCCAACCCGACGACCAGGCCCATTGGAAATTGTAACCGCCAAGCCAGCCGGTCACATCCACTGCCTCACCCACGAAGTAGAGCCCCGGAACGGAACGGGTTTCCATTGTTCGCGCGTCGAGCCCGTTCGTATCCACCCCGCCCAGCGTCACTTCGGCGGTGCGGTAGCCTTCCGATCCCACCGGTTTGACCTGCCAGCGGTTCACGGCGCCCCCGATCCGATCCAGTACCG
>NZ_JBARVQ010000137.1:0-3302 GCF_049646345.1 Albidovulum sp.
CTCTTTGTCCGTCAGGCACGCCAGACAGCCTGACCCTGCTACAGAGCGTTTCGAGTTCTTATCGAAGTGCAGATCGCAGAAATCGAACATAACCGGTTCGACGTTTGATGCGGAGCAATCTCGAAACGCGATAGGTCAGAAATTGACCGTCACACCCGGCAGGTTCAGTTCGTGCATCAGGTCACGCACCTCCTGCCGCGCCGCGACGTTGGAGATGTTGAGCTTCTCCACCCCCACATCCTTCAGATCGAGCAGGGTCAGCCCACGCGGGAACAACTCGCGGAAGATGACGCGTTCAGAAAAGCCGGGCGCCACGCGAAAGCCGATCCGCTTGGAAAGCTGCTCCAGCGCGCCGCCCACCTTGCGCTTGTTGTGCATCTGCTGGGCGCCAAGGCGGTTTCTCAGCACGATCCAGTCGATGGGTTTCAACCCGGCCCGCGCCCGCAACTGACGCGCATGCCAGACCATCTCGGAATAGATCGACGGGCCGATGACCCGGCTGGTATCGGGATCGACCCGCGCCAGCAGGTCGAAATCGATGAAACTGTCGTTCAGGGGCGTGATCAGCGTATCGGCCAGCGAATGGGCGACCTGGCTGAGGCGGGTATGCGACCCCGGGCAGTCGATGATGATGAATTCGACATCCCGCTCCAGTGCCGCCACCGCCGCCGACAGGCGCCGGTCATAGACATTCTCGCCCGCGCCAAGTGTTGCCTGATCTACCTCGGGCAGGCCCCGGTAATCCGGGGTCGGCAGGCTCAGCCCCTGTTTGCGGGTAAAGGCCGTGCGATTCTCGATATAGCGGCCAAAACTGCGCTGGCGCAGATCAAGATCAAGCGCCCCGACCTTGTGGCCCATCCGCGCCAGTGCGGTTGCCACATGCATGCAGGTCGTCGATTTCCCCGACCCGCCCTTTTCATTTCCCACGACGATGATATGCGCCAAGTTCCCGTCCCTGTATCCCGTTCCGTGTTCCCGGAATCAAAAAGGCGCGCCGTCCCCAGCGCGCCTCTACTATATGTTGCGCTCCCACTCTTGGGAAGCGCAAGGGGCTCAGAATCCGAGGCCCGCGTACTTGTTCTTGAACTTCGAGACGCGGCCGCCGGTATCCATCAGCTTGGCGTTGCCACCAGTCCAGGCCGGATGCACCGAAGGATCGATGTCGAGCGACATCGCATCGCCTTCCTTGCCCCAGGTCGAGCGGACCTGAAACGTGCTGCCGTCGGTCAGCTTGACCTCGATCATGTGGTAGTCGGGGTGAATGTCTTTTCTCATGGTCCCGCTCCTCAGGCTTTGGCTTCGGCTTTGGGTTTGTAATTGGTGACTTCGGCGATACGGGCGGATTTGCCGCGACGGTCGCGCAGGTAGTAGAGCTTGGCGCGGCGGACACGGCCGCGGCGCACGACCTCGATCGAGTCGATGTTGGTCGAATAGAGCGGGAAGACGCGCTCGACGCCCTCGCCGAAGGAAATCTTGCGGACGGTGAACGACGCAGCGATGCCTTCGCCACCCTTGCGGGCGATGCAGACGCCTTCGTACATCTGGACGCGGGACCGCGTGCCTTCCGTCACTTTGTAGCCGACACGGACCGTGTCGCCTGCCTTGAAGTCCGGGATGGACTTGGCCAGAGCAGCGATCTGCTCGGCTTCGATTTGCGCGATCAGGTTCATCGCGTGATCCTTTCCTATGCTCGCGGTGGTCCCGCGATGGTGTTCGCGCCTCAGAGCTCCGTGTCTTCATCGGGTCCGCCTTAGCGCCCGCCGGAGGTCAGGTCATCGTTCCTTGTTCTTGCTGCTGATCGCCGCCCTAGCCGAAGAAAGCAAAAGGCATGGGCAAACAGACAACAAGCCCGGTCGACTCAGAAGAGTCCCGGACGGGCGGGGTATAGGGGTGAGGGGGGCATGGGTCAAGAGGATGCAGGCAACCCGTGCGGTCGTTGATGTTCTCATGCGATGGTTGCGTCATTTCCGGGCCAAAGGTGGCCTTGGGCCCTGTTGCCACCCTCAATCGTATATCACCAATCGCATGTCCTGCGCCTGATGGCTCGTTTCCTCCAGCCAGCGTTTTACCAGCCGGGGATCGTTCGGGGCGCCGTGGAGACCGACCGGAATTTCGCGGGTCAGGATGGCCTCGACCGCCAGCGATACCGTGCCAGAGACGAGCCGTGCCATGGCGGAGCCCCGGACATCGCCTTCGGCATCCAGCACCCAGGTCCGGTGCCAGACCGGTTGGCCCGCCTTTTCGACCTTCAGCGAGACGCAAAGGACCACCCGGTCAGCCTCACCCGCTTCCAGTGGATGTGCCTGCCAGAGGTCGTCCGACAGCGCCGTCAGCCGCGCCTCGGACGGGTTGGTGGCCAGTTCTTCGAAAATACCGGACCATGCCTCGGACCAGCCGTTCAGGCGCAGGGTTCCGCGCACGAATTCCTTCACCTTCCATTCCGGGTCAAAGCGATAGTCCGCGCGGAAGGGCAGCGAGTCGCGGTTGGGATAGACCTCGAACATTTCGGGTTGCCGGAGTGGCGCGGTGTATCTCTGGACCGCGTCCCAGGGATGGGCGACGCTGAGTTCGGAATAGCCGCGGATTGAGCGGGCGGGCGTCATCAGGGCGCGCAGCACGCCAAGGGGCGACCATGAGAACTTGTAGCGGAAGGCGTTCGGCCGGGTGGGAATCCCGCCGCAATACGAGGTGAAGGAAAGCACATTGTCGCGGTCATAAACCTGCGACGCCCGGTAGGCCGCGACCAGATCGTGCGCCATCAGATGGTCTATGCCGGGATCAAGCCCGACCTCGCCCAGAATAGAGACGCCCGCCGCGCGTGCAGGTTCGTCCAGTGTCCGCATGTCGGGCGTGATGTAGCTTGAAGAGACAAAATGCGCGCCCTTGGTCACGCAGCTGCGGGCGAGATCCAGATGCATCGCCGCAGGCAGCATGGAGACGATGATATCGCCGGGCTGAAGCGCGGCATCCAGCGCGCCGGGTTCCATTGCGCGGATGTCGTCGGTGATATCGCCCACCGCCTCCATCGCCTGTTCCATGGGCAAGTTCCAGACCGTGATCGGGTGACCGGCAAGGATCAGGCGGCGAAGACCGGGGCGTGAGGAAAGTCCGGTTCCACACCAGTGAATGCGCATGGTTTCCCCCTATTGCGTTTTAGGCATGTATTTAAGCAGAAACCGAACATTTGCAGCCGAATTCTGATGCTGATTTATCAACAGATACCCGAAACGCATTTGGTGACGGTGTGTTCGTAGATCGTGTGGGCCTGCTGTCGGGACGTTGCTGCCATTCGTGGATACGCC
>NZ_JBARVQ010000138.1:0-2815 GCF_049646345.1 Albidovulum sp.
GTGACGAAAAGCTCAAGGTGATCCGGGCGCTCGAGCCGGTCAACCTGCATCACATCGTGCGCGGCCAGTATGACAAGACCCCGAGCGAACCGTCTTTCCGCGAGGATGCAGGGGATCCCAAGACCCGGACCGAGAGTTTCGTGGCGCTGAAGTGCCACATCTCGAACTGGCGCTGGGCCGGGACGCCCTTCTACCTGCGCACAGGCAAGAAATTGCGGACGCGGACATCCGAAATCGCGGTGGTCTTCAAGGATGCGCCGCACCTGATCTTTGGGCAGGAGGCCGGCCGTCACCGCAATATCCTGTCGATCCGCTTGCAACCCAACGAAGGCATGACGCTTGGCGTTACCATCAAGGAGCCGGGACCAGGTGGGATGCGGCTGATCGACGTTCCACTGGACATGGCTTTTGCCGATGCATTGGGGGATGAGATCGAAGATGTGCCGGACGCTTACGAACGGCTGATCATGGATGTGATCCGCGGCAACCAGACGCTTTTCATGCGCGGCGATGAAGTCGAGGCGGCCTGGGCCTGGACTGATCCGATCATCCAGGGCTGGGAGGACCGCCACGACGTGCCCAAACCCTATGATGTTGGAAGCTCGGGGCCGGAGGATGCCGGCATGATGATGCATCGCGACGGGCGCCGCTGGAGGGAGCTTCGCGAATGAACGTCATAGAATATGCTGACCGCGAAATGATGATGATCGAGGTTGCCAATGAGGTGGCGGGCCAGTTGGCGGAGGCGACCAGGATCGGCGAGACGCCATTGTTCGTGGTGCCGGGGGGAACCACGCCGGGGCCGATATTCGATACGCTGTCGGCTGTCGATCTGCATTGGGATCAGGTTCGGGTCATGCTGAGTGACGAACGCTGGGTACCAGAAACGTCTGAGCGGTCGAATACCGGGCTATTGCGTCGGCGTCTGCTTGTCGACCGTGCGGCGGCGGCGCACTATCTGCCGCTCTACGCCGAGGCTGAAGCTCCGGAAGATCGGTTGGAAGAGCTTGCCGCGGCGATCGCGCCACATCTGCCTATCACGGTGCTCTTGCTTGGCATGGGGGCCGATATGCACACTGCCTCGCTGTTTCCGGGGGCCGATCGGCTGGCAGAGGCCATGTCGGACGATGCACCGGTTCTCGTGCCGATGCGCGCGCCCGGCGCGCCGGAGCCGCGCGTCACGCTGAGCGCGCCGGTGCTGGCCGGAGCGATCCACACCCATATCGTGATCACCGGGCGGGAAAAACTCGATGCGCTGCGAAAGGCGCGCAGCATTGACGACCCGATGCTGGCGCCGGTCTCGGTGGTGCTGGGTGAAGCAACCGTTCACTGGGCGGAGTAGAGAGATGAGTTGGAAGGCGCTGCACGACAAGCACGACGCGGTCAGGGACCGGGCGATCCTTAGTCTGTTCGATGACGGCCGGGCGGAAGATTTCTCGGCCCTGGCAGATGGGCTGCTGTTTGATTATTCGAAGACGAATATCGATGCCGAGACCCGCCAGCTTCTGATCGGGCTGACCGAGGCCGCCGGGCTGGCTGAACGCCGGGACGCGATGTTTGGCGGTCGGAAGATCAACGAAACCGAGGGGCGCGCGGTGCTTCACACCGCGTTGCGCAACCTTGATGGCGGAACGGTTCTGGTGGATGGCGCGGATGTCATGCCAGCGGTCCTGAACACCTTGGAACGGATGGAGGCCTTTGCCGGCGGCCTTCGCACGGGCGCAATCAGCCCGCCGGGTGGGGGCAGTTTCACCGACGTGGTCAATATTGGTATCGGTGGATCCGATCTGGGCCCGGCGATGGCCGTCCTTGCGCTTGCGCCGTATCATGACGGGCCGAGATGCCATTTCGTATCGAACGTCGATGGCGCCCATGTGCATGATGTCCTGAGGGGGCTCGACCCGGCCACGACGCTGGTCATCATCGCCTCCAAGACCTTCACCACGATCGAAACGATGACCAATGCTGATACAGCGCGCGCTTGGCTTTCGGCCGGAGTGGGCGAAGCGCAGATCGGCGGACATATGGCAGCGCTGTCTTCGGCTGTTGATAAGACAACGGCCTATGGCATTGATCCAGAGTGCGTTTTTGGATTCGAGGACTGGGTCGGCGGGCGCTATTCGGTCTGGGGTCCGATCGGGCTGTCGTTGATGATTGCGGTCGGAGCGGGCGATTTTCGTGATTTCCTGCGCGGCGGGCAGGCGATGGACCGGCATTTTCAAAGCGCTGAACCATCGCGGAACCTGCCGGTGATGCTGGCCCTGACCGGTATCTGGCACAACCAGATCTGCGGCTATGCGACCCGCGCGGTCTTGCCGTATGAACAGCGTCTGTTGCGGCTACCGGCCTATTTGCAGCAGCTTGAAATGGAATCGAACGGCAAGCGCGTGTCGATGGATGGTGCCGATCTCGTGATGAACTCGGGGCCCGTCGTCTGGGGCGAGCCGGGAACGAATGGACAGCACGCGTTCTACCAGTTGATCCATCAGGGAACGCGGGTGATCCCCTGCGAATTCATGGTGGGCGTTCAGGGGCACGAACCGGAACTCATGCACCAGCATCGATTGCTGATCGCAAATTGTCTGGCGCAGTCAGAGGCGCTGTTGCGTGGCAGAACGCTGGAGGAGGCCCGGGCGATCATGGCGTCCCGTGGTCTGGTCGACCCGGAGCTTGACCGGCAGGCGCGCCACCGGGTTTTCCCCGGGAACCGGCCGTCTGTGACGCTGGTCTATCCGGTCCTGACACCTTTCGTGCTGGGCCAGATCATAGCCCTTTACGAGCACCGCGTGTTTGTTGAAGGCGTGATCCTTGGGAT
>NZ_JBARVQ010000139.1:0-2796 GCF_049646345.1 Albidovulum sp.
AAGCAATTTGGTCGTATCCACGACACGTTGCTTTTCTACACCAAGGGTGCCGAGTGGCTATTTAACACTCAGTACGAACCATTGCCGATAAAGACGGCAGACAGCTGGTATCGCAACATAGAGACGGAAACAGGTAGGCGATTCAACAAGGCAGATTTGACTGCGGCAAAAGGTGGTGGAGATACGAGTTACGAATGGAAGGGCGTCCGTCCTCCTGTGGGGCGCTTCTGGGCATACTCCAAAGAGAACATGGAGCGCATGGACGCTGAGGGGCGGCTGGTCTACTCAGGCTCCGGGCGACCTTACATGAAGCGATACCTTGATGAGTCGCGAGGCGTCTCATTGCAGTCCATTTGGACTGACATTTCGATGCTTAGAGGGATCCAATCTACAGGTGATCAAGTCGAGCGTCTCGGCTACCCCACCCAAAAACCCGTGGCTCTGCTCGAACGCATTCTCGCAGCCTCCTCGAACGAAGGCGATGTCGTCCTCGACCCGTTCTGCGGCTGCGGCACCACGGTCCATGCCGCCGAAAAGCTTGGCCGAGCTTGGATCGGCATCGACGTCACCCACCTCGCCATAGGCCTCATCGAAAAGCGGCTGCGCGACGCCTTCCCGAAGGTCGCCTTCACCACCCACGGCGTGCCGCAGGACCTTGCCGGGGCGCGGGACATGGCCAACCGGGGCCGGGCCGACAAGAATTATTATTTCGAGTTCGAGAAATGGGCGCTGTCGCTGATCAACGCCCAGCCGGGAAACCTGTCCAAGAAGGGCGCCGACAAGGGGATCGACGGCAATATCTATTTCGGCAAGACCAGCCGCGCCATCGTCAGCGTCAAGGCGGGCGACAATGTCTCGGTCGCGATGATCCGCGACCTGCGCGGCGTGATCGAACGCGAAAAGGCCGAGATCGGCGTCTTCCTGACACTGACCGAGCCCACGAAGCCGATGGTGGCCGAGGCTGCTGCGGCAGGGCAATATATCGACAAGGACGATGACCGCCCGGTGCCGCGTATTCAGATCGTGACGATCGAAGACGCGCTGAAGCTTCGCGACCGGGCCGTGCATCTTCCCTTGGCGCGGGGGGACACGTTCAAGAAGGCCGCGCGGGAAGAGGACCGGAGCGCGCAAGGGAAGCTCGACCTCTGAGGCCCCGGATCAGGTCCGGGGCGCGGGGATGCGGATGGCTGCCGGTCAGAGCACCCGTCCGGCCACGGCGTCGAGTTTGGCCGTGAGGTCGGGGTCGCGTTTTTCGGGGGCGGTCATGATCGCATGGTCGAGCGCGCGGTCGCAGCCGTGGGGGCAGGTTTCGGGCCGGTCGCGGAGGAGGGCTGGGAGGCGTTTGACGAGGGCGCGGGCATTGGCGGAGTTGGCCCCCAGCGTCGCGATCACCTGGGCCACGTCCACCGCGTCATGGTCGGGATGCCAGCAATCGTAATCGGTGACCATCGCGACCGAGGCGTAACAAAGCTCGGCCTCGCGGGCGAGCTTGGCCTCGGGCATGCCGGTCATGCCGATCACATCAGCGCCCCAGGCATCGCGGTACATGCGGCTTTCGGCGAGGGTGGAGAACTGGGGCCCCTCCATCGCCAGATAGGTGCCTGCCTCGTGCACGCGGATGCCTTCGGCCTTTGCCGCCGTCACGCAGGCCGCCGAGAGGCGGGGGCAGGTCGGGTGGGCGAGGCTGACATGGGCGACACAGCCGGTGCCGAAGAACGACTTTTCACGGGCGAAGGTGCGGTCGATATACTGATCGACGATGACGAAGTCGCCGGGCGCCATATCCTCGCGGAATGATCCGCAGGCCGAGACGGCGATGACATCGGTCACGCCGAGCCGTTTCAGCGCGTCGATATTGGCGCGGTAGGGGACGGTCGTGGGCGAATGGACATGGCCACGCCCGTGGCGGGGCAGGAAGGCCATGGATATACCGTCGAGCTGCCCCATCAGGATCTGGTCCGACGGCGCCCCCCAAGGGGTCGCGACCGTCTGCCATTGCGCGTCCTCCAGCCCTTCGATCTGGTAGACGCCAGAGCCTCCGATGATGCCGATCATGGGTTCTGCCATGGGATTCTCCTTTTGCGTGTGGGGGAGCCTATAGCGTTTCGGGTTTATTCTGAATCAGAATTCGACGGGAAAAAGTTCGAAATCTGATAGCAGCTATCCCGACGTAAAGCCGAAGCGCTTTATGCGTCCGGCACGACGAAAACAGCGCGGATTGCGGGGCTGTGGTGAATTCCGAAACGTTCTTGTGTCGGTCTGCTGGCGCGAAACCGTTTCGGTGTTCAGCGGGGGCTGCGCGCGCCCGGCAGGACAGGATTGACAGCGAAAGGCCCGCCGGGATGGCGGGCCTTTGTGTCTTTGTCAGTCTGCGGTCAGAAGCGGTGGTTTCGATCCGGACAGCCTTGGTTTCTGAGGCTCCTCGATCTCCAGCATCAGCGCGTCGTCCTTCAGCCGGACATGCACGACGCCCCCCTTGGTGAGCTTGCCGAAGAGCAGTTCTTCCGCGAGCGGCTTCTTGATATGTTCCTGGATCACGCGGCCAAGGGGACGTGCGCCCATACGGTCGTCATAGCCTTTCTCGGCGATCCAGTTCGCGGCTTCGGGCGTAAGCTCGATATGGACGTTGCGATCCATGAGTTGCGCTTCGAGTTGCAGGACGAACTTGTCCACGACCTGCAGGATCACCTCGCGCGGCAGGGCCGAGAAGGAGATGACCGCATCCAGCCGGTTGCGGAATTCCGGCGTGAAGGTGCGCTCGATCGCCGCCGTATCCTCGCCCTCGCGCCGGTCGCG
>NZ_JBARVQ010000140.1:0-10872 GCF_049646345.1 Albidovulum sp.
GGCCTGTCCTGCACCTTCCGCTGCCTGCGCCACGACGGCGTGGCCTTCTATATCAAACTTCAGCGCGACGCGCCGGTGGCGCGTCTGGCGACCGGAAATGCGGTGTTGGCCGACGCCCTTGAGGGTACAGGATTGCGGATCGCGCGCGTTGTGGCCGTGAATGTAGACCTGCGGGCAGTATCCTATGCCTCGGCTACCGGGCAGGATCTTGAGCAGCTTCTGGCCCCGATGAGTGGCGCAGAGGCAATGCGTATGGTGGCGCGGGTCTGCACGTCACTTCAAAGCCTCTGGTCAGCCCCGAACACGCCCGCCCGGCTGCTGGACAGGCAGGCCCTGCTTGCCCGCTCCGAGATTTCCGGCCGCATGATCTGCGCGGCGGCCCCAAGGCTGGCCGGACCTTGCCGCACCATTCTCAACAGGCTTGCAACGACACCCGCGCGGCTGCCACTGCGGCCGATCCACGGCGATTTCAAACTGGAACATGTGCTGATCGGGGCCGGCGGGATCACCCTTATCGATACCGAAAGCCTGTCGCTCGGACCGCCCGACTACGATCTGGCGCAGTTTTACGGTCGATTGCACATGGCCGCGCAGGCCGGAACCATGCCCGAGGCGTCGGCTCGTACCGCCTGCCAGGCTGTCATGCAGTCGGCAGGCAATGGCTTTGACTGGTGTCTTGGCGTTGTCGCGATGCGGCTTGCCAAGTTCCATGCTCAGCGGCCAGGTCCATTGAGCGCGGAACTGGCAGCGGACATCCTGCACCGTCTGCGGCAGATCCCATGACCATTGGTGTGACCCATGTCCTGAACACGCCCGGACATGGCGGGGTGCCCCGTGTCGTCAGGGCTCTGGTCAGTCGGACCGACAGGAAACGCTATGCGCCGTCGGTCTTTTTCCTGAAGCCCGGAGAGGGGATTGACCTCTTCTCGGGGTTCGATGCGCCTCTCGAGGTGGCAGAAGAGGGGCTTGGCAAGATGGGCGCGATTGCCGCCCTTGCCGGGTTTCTTGAGGCCGGGGACATCTCTGTCCTGCATACGCATTCCTTCCGGCCCAACCTCTACGGCCGTTTGGCAGGCGCGCTTTTGCGCCCGGCGGGTCTCAGGATCGTCGCGCATTACCACAATGACTATGCCGACAAATGGGCCGACCCATCCGCGATCACACTTGAACGCCGTCTTGGCCGGATCACCGATGCGCGGATCGCCGTTTCGGGTGCGGTTGCGGAGCATGTGAAAGAATGGACCGGAGCCGAACCCGCCAATTTGTCCGTCATCCGCAACGGGCTCGACCTCGACCGTCTGGCATGCGCTGATCGGGCGCGCGGCCGCAGGGCCCTGGGGCTGGAAGACGGGCATGTCTGTATTGGCCTTGTCGGACGGATATGTGCGCAAAAAGGGATCGATACCTTCGTCGAGGCGGCGCTGCGGCTGCTGCCGGACCAGCCCCAAGCCCGGTTCGTGGTGCTTGGCACCGAAGAGGACAAGGCATTGGCTGCCCGCCTGCGGTCGCGCGCGGCCGACGCACCGGATCAGGCGATCCGTTTGCTGGGTCACCGGGAGGATATCGGCGACATTCTGGCCGCGTTCGATATCCTTGCCGCGCCATCGCGATGGGAGGGCTTCGGCCTGTCAGTGGTTGAAGGTATGGCGATGGGCCTGCCCGTCATCGCCAGCGATGTCGGTGGCATTCCCGAAGTGACGCAAGGCACGGCCCGGCTGATCCCGCCGGACGATCCGGGCGCGCTTGCGGTCGAGTTTGGGGCTCTGATCGGCGATTCGTCCCTGCGTCTGTGCCTTGGCCGTTCCGCGCGTCGTCAGGCGCAGAGCTTCGACTGGTCCACGACGGCCCGTTTGGTGGACGGGTTATACGACACGCTGCTGGCCAGACCATGATCATCCACCTTGTCCGGCATGGAGAAACTGCAAGCAATGGCCAGAGCTACGCGGGCCGCACCGATCACGCGATGACGGAGGCCGGGCACCGTCAGGCGCGACTTCTGTCCGAAACGCTGCGACACGGGCCCATCGGCACGGTGCTGACCAGCCCGCTCCGGCGCGCAAGAGATACTGCAGCGCCGGTCGCATCGGCACATGGGCTGATCCCGATTGTGGCCCCTGATCTCATGGAATTCGACTTCGGTGCCTATGAGGGGATGTCAAAGCAGGCGACGGGTTTGCGCCTTCGCAAGGATCACCTGTTCAAACCCGTCCCGGGCGGGGAGAGCCTCTTTGATCTCTGGAGCAGGGCCGGGCGTATCGCCCGGCGATTGCGTGCGTTGCCGGACCAGAGCACTGATGTGGTTGTTGTCGGTCACTTCTGGTCAAATAGGCTGCTTTTCGGCCGTCTGATGGGGTTTGAATTCGAACCTGCCTGCCGCAACCGGGATTATCGACCGGAATGCGGGTCGGCCGAACGCATTTCCCTCATGCGGTGACGGGTAAGGCATTACGGGCACGAGGGGTGCCCTCAGGCGTTGGCAGAAGCTTGAAAACCAGACTGCTGAACCCTCAGCGAATGATCGATCAGAATGCGGGTCGCGGAGCTGACGTCAGACCGAGAGCCACATGACCCTCACTGATCCCGAAGCAATTCCATGCCGTCAATCGTCCAGACGGCGGGCTTCGTTAACCAGCATGATCGGAATGCCGCCCCGGATCGGAAAGGCGAGCTTGGCGGGCTTGGAGACCAGTTCCTGCGCCTCGGCATCATAGCTGAGCGGCGACTGGGTCAGCGGACAGACCAGCGCCTCCAGCATACGCCGGTCGAATTTGCCTTCCTCACTCATTGCAACACCTCCTCGCCACCACCCCTGACGGCGAATTCCATCAATGTCACCAATGTCTCCCGCCGGGTCTGTAGCGACGGTGCTTCCAGCAATGCCTGTTTGTCCTCAGGCTCGAACGGGCAGAGCATGGAGAGTGAGTTGATCAGCAACTCGTCGTCCGCCTCTTTCAGGTTGTCCCAATCTGTCGCCAGTTCTTCCGCGCTGAAGTAACGCGACAGCAGCGTCAGAAAACGGGCGCGGTCAAAGCCCGCATCCAGTTCGGTCACGCCGCGATCACGTTCAAACCCGTCCCAGTGCACATTGCCGGACAGATAGGGCGCAAAGCCAGAGACTTCACGCTGAAGACGAAAGCGGCTGATGCCGGTCAGTGTGATCATGTAGCGGCCGTCATCGGTTTCCGAAAACCCCGTGACCCGTCCCGCGCAGCCGATTGAGGCAAGTTCGGGCTGACCGTCACCCCCGGGGCGCGGCTGGATCATGCCGATCAATCGGTGGCTGGTCTTCAGCGTGTCTTCCAGCATCGCCAGATAGCGCGGCTCGAATATCTGCAGCGGCAGGCGTGCGCGCGGCAAGAGAAGCGCCCCCGGAAGAGGGAAAAGCGGGATCTTATCCGGCAGGTCACCGTGCAACTTCATGACCCGATCCTAGCGGGAGACGTCGCTCACGCAAAGATCATTGAGGAAAGTTTGCGCCGCCCCTTCAGAACGATAGGGTCTGTAGGCTTCAGCGCCTCGAATATGGTGAAGAGCTGTGCCTTTGCCGCGCCGTCGTTCCAGTCGCGGTCGCGGCGGAACAGTTCCAGCAATTCCTCGACCGCATCCTCGACCTCGCCCGCCGCATGCAGCGCCTGCGCCAGATCGAAACGGGCCTGATGGTCGTCGGGTCCCGCTGCGACGCGGGCCTGCAACTCTGCCACCGGTCCGGCAGTCGCCGCCTGTTTCAGAAGCGCAAGCTGGGCGCGGCCTGCTTCCACTTCCGCCGACTGAGCGATCGCCGCCGGAGCCGCATTCAGGAGACCTTCGGCCTGATCCTCATTACCCATCGCCAGATGCGCACGGATAAGCCCGCCATAGGCGGCGGCGTTTTCAGGTTCTTCGCCAAGGATCGCGGCAAAGGTTTCGGCGGCATCGACGGCGGCACCCTCGGCCAGCATCGCCTCGGCCGCCTCCAGCGCCTCGCCCAGCCCGCCGTCACCGGCCAGACCGGCCAGCTTGTCGACAAACGCCTTGAGCTCGGATGCAGGCACAGCGCCCTGGAACCCGTCCACCGGCTTGCCCTGCCAGAAGGCATAGACCGTGGGGATCGACTGGATGCGCAATTGCGCCGCGATCTGCTGGTTCTCGTCCACATTGACCTTGGCCATGCGGACCTTGCCCTTGGCTGCGGTTACGGCAGCCTCAAGCGCGGGAATAAGTGTCTTGCAGGGGCCACACCATGGCGCCCAGAAATCAACGATCACCGGGATCTCGGCACTCGCCTCGATCACCTCTTTCATGAAATCCGCTTCCGTCACGTCGCGGATCAGATCGCCCGCCGCTGCGGCATCCTGTTTCTGGCCGAATTCGAGCATGTCTGCCCCCGTTTGTCCCGTATCGCCCCCTATATGAGCGCGTGAGGCCGAAAGGCCAAGGGGCTTTGGCCCGCTCGTTTGGCTCAGCCGTGCGAAATCAGGATCGGCAGGGCTTAGCTCTTGTCGAAGAACGGTGTCACCTGCGCCACGATCACCGCGTTTTCGGCCAAGGCCTTGTCCATCAACCCGCGCTCATCCTCCTCGATCTCATGACCCAGTTCGATCCGCTCATCGAGCGTGCCGTAGCCGGTGACGTCAAGCGGGGCGAGGTCCGCCTCTTTCAGCACCGCCACGGTTTCGCGCACCGCCTCGGCCTCATCCACACCCGAGGCATAGATCATCAGCGCCGCCCCGGTCGCGCCCTTCGGCAATCCGTCGCCCTTCTTGCGGCCGACCTCGACAACAAGCGTATAGACCTGCTGCGGGCGTTTCGGTTTTTCGGTCATGGGCACCTCACCTTCCCGGTCTGTCCGGGCCTTCCTGCCCATCGCATGAATGGTGCAACGCCGCAACAGGCTGACCGGGGTCGCAAAAAGCCTTTGATCCGACTCACGACAGGCGCTATGCGGTGCCTCCCTTTAGGAGAAAGGAGGGCGGAATGAGAAAAGACCTGTTCAGAATTCGGCCCTTCCAGAAGCGGGCCTGACCGCCCCCGGGGTGGTTCAAACCGACATTCCTGACCACAGCGGGGCACAGACCCCGCCAGAAGGTTCCGCCGGCTCCGGCGGAAAGGTAACCCATGTTTGAGACGATCCTTACCTATCTGGCGCAGGGCGCCGGAAGTGACATTTTTGCGGGCGGTACCGCGCTTGGCCTGCTCGGCGCTTCACTGGCGTTGGGGCGCGGCCTGCTGGCAAGCGGCTGGCAGGCGCTGTTGCGCCGGGTCATGGTGACGGTGACGCTCGACAATCGCACTGCGGCCTATCGCGGCTTTTACGGCTGGCTGACCATGACCGGCGTGCTGGCCCATGCGCGGCGCGTGCGGATCACCGATGTGCATAGCGTTGCGGGCGAGGTCTACGGTCCCGCGCCCGGCCTGCACTGGTTCTGGCGCGAGGGGCGGCTTTGCCTTTTCCTGCGCGAACGCAAGGACAGCGCGGGCCGTGACGGGCCTGCCTATGCGCGTCCCGTGGAATCGGTGTCGCTGACCTTGATCTTCGGCCGGGTCGCGACGATCCGCCGCTGGATCGCCGAGGGTCAGGCCCATCTCGCGGCGCAGGAGCGCATCGGACCCGAGATCCATGTCTTCCAGGACAGCTATTGGGAAGAGCTTGGTCAAGTCACGGCGCGCAAGGTCGAAACAGTGCTTTGCGACGATGACCGCATCGATCGGCTGGTCGCCGACATGCGCCGTTTCCTCGGCGCGCGCGGCTGGTATGCGACGCGCGGCATCCCGTGGCGGCGGGGCTATCTGCTTCACGGGCCGCCGGGCACCGGTAAGTCCAGCGTGATCCGTGCGCTTGCCTCCGAGCTTGGGCTCGATATCGCGATCCTTGATATCGGTCGGGCGGGGCTCGGGGACGAGGCGCTCAGGCAGGCCATGGTGACCGCCCCGAAAGGTGCGATCCTCGCCATCGAGGATATCGATGCCGCCTTCCGGCAGCGGAAAAAGGGCGAGGCGGTGAGTGGCGTGACCTTCTCGGGCCTTCTGAACGCCATCGACGGGGTGGCGGCACAGGAGGGGCGGGCGCTGGTGATGACCACGAACCACCCCGACCGCCTCGACCCGGCGCTGATCCGACCGGGCCGTGCGGATATGCATGTGGAGCTTGGCCTGATCGGCGCCGGGACCGCCGCACGCCTTTTCGCGCGGTTCTTCCCTGACCGTCCCGATCTGGTGCCGGGTTTCGAGGCGGCGCTGGGTGCGGCGCGGTTCACCCCGGCGGCCCTTCAGGGCTGGCTTCTGGCCCATGCCGAGGATGCCGAGTCGGCGGCCAGTGCCGAAGGGCTGATCCCGAAGCCCGTGAAAACGACGATGGCCGCCGAATAGCGGCCATCGTCTTCATCAGCGGTCAGTTGAGCGACTGCATCAACCGCGCAACCCGTTCGCGGCCAAGGTCGATCCGGCAGGCGCGAATGGCGATCCCGGTGCCCGAACCGCCGCCAAAGCTCGCCCCGACCGCCTCGCATTCGGCATCGCGGTACGCGGTCCATGCCGCCTGTGCGACGGTCAGGGCCGGGGCCATGGCGTCACGCCCGGTCACCCCGTCAAGCTCTTTCGCGGAATCCATCGCAAGGCCCAAAGCCGTCTCGACGGTACGGTCTACATTCGCCTCAACCCCGGCGAGGCAGTCGGCAATCTCCACCTGACTTTGCCGGTCGCATTCCAGCGTCGGATCGGCGAATGCGGCGGTGGACATGAACGACAGGATTGCGGCCGCGCAAAGGCCGGCAGCCAGATTCAAAGCTGCGAAGCGGTGGAGTGGCATCTTGGGGTCCATGTCCTGAGGTGAGCGATGAGATTGTTGCCCTGAAATGGTATCAGAGCCCACCCGCCACAAGCCAGTGCCCGTCGGCGGATGAGCGTAAATCTGCGATCCGGGGACCGATCAGTTGCGGCAGATCCCGGCCCGATAGGTGCCGACCTCGCGGATCACATCGCCCGCTGCGGCCTCATGCCTGCGCCCGGTCAGTTCGGTCGAAAGGATGCGGGTCAGCAATCCGGCGAGTCTTGTCACCCGGTAGCATGAGACGGTCGGCTCGGCATGCGCGTTACCCACGCCGCTGTCATCGGTCAGGAACATGTAACGCCCGCCGGTCGCGACCGAGGCCTGACGCATCAGGTATTCGGCCTCATCGGCAACTCCGCTCGCGCCTAGTGTGAAGACCTGCACCCCCTTCTCCGCCGCCCGCTTGGCGGCGCCGAGATAGGTGGCGGCGTCTTTGTTGTGCGGCGGGGCGTCGGCGACATGGATCAGAATGCGCTCACCCTTGCCGCGCCGCCAGTTGAGGCCCACTCCCGACTTCAGGGCGGCGGCGGCGGCTTCCGGGTAGTCGCCACCTCCATCGGCCCTCAAACCTCGCAGCCAGCCGGACATCTCCGACGGTTTGGAGGTGAACCCGTAGTTGCGGACGACATAGTCATCATAGTGATCGCGATAGGCGATCAGCCCGTAGCGGACGGACAGGCCGGGCGCAGTCCGGGCTGCTGCACGGGTGATGCCGATCAGTTCCTTGTTGAGAAAGGCGATCTCGTCACCCATGGAACCCGTCGTATCGACGACCAGCACGAGGTCGAGGAAATCTGGCTGCCAATCGGCGTCGAACGGCAGATCGACCCTCTGCCACTGGCCGGTTCGGAGCGTCCGCGCCGTGGTTTCCTGCCCGTTCCCGTCAAAGACCCGCATTTCGACCGATTTGAGCGCCGTGGTGCCCAGTACGCCCAGGAAAACCGCGATGCGGCCATCGGGACCGGCATAGCCGGAATGGAAAGGTTCGGCCGCACCGGGACGGCGAAGCGTATAGCGCGCGCCCGGTGCCGGTTGGCCATCAACGCCGACAAGCTGTGCGAGGACAGGTTGCGAAAGGCCGAGCTTCGGCAGCCCTGTCTCACGCCCGGCGCGGGAGAGATAGCGTGAGAACGCGTTCAGGTTCAGCGCGTCGTCGATATCGCCCGCCGTGACGACGCCGCGCCGGGCCCTGCCGGCGTAGCTGCTGCTGGAAGGAGCCTCGGTGACAATCGGCGCTGCGTCAAAGACGGGTTCCATCACGGGTTCGGCCAATCCGATTTCCTCCTCAACCATCGGCTCGGCCTCGATGACGCTGGGCGCGTCGCGAAGGGAGGGTGTGCAGGCCGCGAGCAGTGCTGCGAGGGAGGCGGCGGTAAGCATTCGGGAAGCAGGCATCTGGGTCTCCATATTAAATGTGTAATTTGCACATATCTCGACTCGCTGGACCTGTCAAAGAAAATGTGCAATGTGCACATCCATGGATATGTTCGACGCTCTCTTCGCCCCTATCGCCCGTCTGCTGGTCGCGCGCGGCGTGCTTTTTCCTGAACTGACCGAGCGGTTGAAGGCGCATTACGTGCAGGCCGCCGTGCATCAGGCCGAGGGTAAGGCGACCGACAGCCGTGTCTCGGTCCTGACCGGGCTGCAACGGCGCGACGTGGCGCGGCTGAGGTCTGAGGATGTTAAGGACCAGCGGCCCAATCACCTCGCCCGCCTCGTGGCGCTCTGGCAGACCGATCCGGTCTGGCTGAACAAAGGGCAACCCATGGACCTGCCGCGCAGCGGTGCGGCGCCGTCTTTCGAGGCGCTTGCGCAGGAGGTGCGGCGCGATGTTCACGCCCGCACCATGCTCGACACGCTTCTGGCTGCCGGGACAGTTGCACTGTCCGAGGACGGCCAGATGGTGCGGCTGATACAGGGCTCATACCAGCCGCTTGCCGGGTCGGACGACCAGTTGGCCTATCTCTCGCGCAACCTCGGCGACCATCTTTCGGCGGCCTATGAGAATGTGCAGGGCTTTGAGCCCCCGCATTTCGAGCGGGCCGTTCATTATGCCGGGCTGACAGAGGCGCAAGTCACGGAACTTGCCGCACTTTTTTCAGAACGAGAGATGGCGCTCTTTCAGGAAATCAGCCAGAATGCGGCGGCAATGAAACGGGCTAATGCGACGCCCGGCCCCCACCGCTTCCGCGCGGGGGGGTATTTCTACCGGACCGGAGAGGAAGAGTGATGCCGTACCGCCTGATCGCGCTTCTGGCGCTTGTGGGGCTGACAGCCTGTCAGGGCCGGATGGCTGAACCGGTCATGGAACCAACGCCGATGGTTGAAGAATTGGTCGTTGAAGAGCCGGTGATGGTCATGCCCGCCCCGACCGACTGCACCCCCGGCGAGGGCGACGGGATCGGCGGAACGGGCTGTCAGATCGACTGAGCTCAGTCCCGAAGAAGATCGTTGATGGAGGTCTTGGCGCGGGTCTTAGCATCCACCTTCTTCACGATCACCGCGCAGTAGAGGTTGATCCCGCCCTTAGACGGCATCGACCCCGCGACGACGACCGAACCGGCCGGCACTTCGCCATACATCACGTCGCCGGTTTCGCGGTCGACGATCTTGGTCGACTGGCCGATGAAAACCCCCATGCCAAGGACCGAGCCCTCGCGCACGATGCAGCCCTCGACCACTTCCGAACGGGCGCCGATAAAGCAGTTGTCCTCGATGATCGTGGGGCCTGCCTGCATCGGCTCCAGCACGCCGCCGATGCCGACGCCGCCCGACAGATGCACGTTCTTGCCGATCTGGGCGCAGGAGCCGACCGTGGCCCAGCCGTCGACCATGGAGCCTTCATCGACATAGGCACCGATATTGACGAAGGAGGGCATCAGCACGACGCCCTTGCCGATAAAGGCCGAGCGGCGGACGATCGACCCCGGCACCGCGCGGAAACCGGCGGCACGCCACTGGTTCTCGCCCCAGCCCTGCCATTTGGAGGGCACCTTGTCCCACCAGTTGGACCCGCCATTCGACCCGGCAATCTCATGCATGTCGGTCAGCCGGAAGGACAGCAGAACCGCCTTCTTGGCCCATTGGTTCACATGCCAGTTGCCATCCGGCTGACGTTCGGCCACGCGCAGAGTGCCGCTGTCGAGCGCGGTCAGTGTATCCTCGATCGCCTCGCGGGTTTCGCCCTTGGTGGCTGGCGTGATCGTGTCACGCGCCTCCCAGGCGGCTTCGATGGCGGTCTCAAGTGCGGCATTGGACATGGGCGTCTCCCGGTTTTGGCGTCGCGTGACGATGCCCTATAGGGCGTGACCCGCGCATAGGCAATGCGACCATGCGCACCCCGGTTGCGGCACTGGCCCCGGGCCTGCTGGCCTCGGACGCACAAACCGGCTAGGTCTGGACCGAACAGGACCAAAGAGGACGCGCATGAAAGACGACGGCCGCAACCACCCGTTTCGCGACAGCCAGCAGGATGTCGAGGCTGCCCAGCAGATCCCCGATACGCCACAGACACGGGCGCCCGCCTACCGGCTGGCCTTCACCGACGACGATTTCATGTGCCGCGAGGAACTGCGCCCCGTCCGGCTGCAGCTGGAACTTCTGAAGCCGCAGATGATCCTTGACGAACGTGGCATCGAATCGACCATCGTGATGTTCGGTGGTGCCCGTATCCCCGAGCCTTCGAAGAAAGATACCGCGCGCACCAAGACCCTCGCCGATCTTTCGGCGTTCTATGACGAGGCGCGCAAGTTTGCCCGGCTGATGACCGAACGCAGCATGGAAAGCTATGGGCGCGAGGATGTGATCGTCACCGGCGGCGGGCCAGGTGTGATGGAGGCGGGGAACCGGGGGGCTGTGGATGCGGGCGGAAGCTCGATCGGGCTGAACATTGTGCTGCCGCATGAGCAGGCACCAAATGAATATGTGACGCCGGACCTTTGCTTCAACTTCCACTATTTCGCCATCCGCAAGATGCATTTCCTGATGCGGGCCAAGGCGATCTGCATCTTCCCCGGTGGGTTTGGCACGCTGGACGAGATGTTCGAAAGCCTGACCCTGATCCAGAC
>NZ_JBARVQ010000141.1:0-2219 GCF_049646345.1 Albidovulum sp.
GCACAGGCCTTCCAGATGCGGCGCCACAATGTGGAACTGCAACGCCATCTCTCGCAACTGACCGCTGAACTGACCAGCGGCGTGAAATCCGATCTGGCCGGGGCGGTGTCGGGCGATTTCAAGGCGCTGGCCGGGATTGACCATTCGTTGGAAACGCTGCGTGCCTACAAGACCGCGACGGATGAGGCGGAGCTGTTCACCGGTGCGCTGCAGGCGGCCTTTGGCAACGTTCAGGATGTCACAACCGACATCGCCCCGGGTCTTGCCAATGCCGCCTCGATCGGGACGACGCTGATCGTCGACACGGCGGCAATGGATGCGCGGCAGAAGTTCCATTCGGTGGTCGCGGCGCTCAATACTCAGGTGGCGGACCGTTATCTTCTGTCGGGCGATGCGACGGATCAAAAGCCGATCCTCGGCTCGCAGGATATCCTTGATGCGCTGATGGTCGCGACGACGGGGCAGGTGACCGATACCGGGGTCGCGACGGCCGTGGCCGCCTGGTTCGATGTGCCGGTTGGCGGCGGCGGCTATCTCGACTTGATCTATGGCGGCTCGGCAACGCCGCTTGCTCCGTTCCAGGTCGGACAGGGGGATGAGGCGGCGATGGACATCACCGCCGCCAACCCCGAGGTGCGTGATGTGCTGGAGGGGCTCGCTTTGTCCGCCCTTGTCGCCGAAGGCGTCCTGACCGGTGATCAGGTCGGCCGCGCGGCGCTGATGAAGACCTCGGCCGAAGCGCTGTTTTCCGCCACTGACGAGATGGCCGATCTTCGCGCCCGCCTTGGTGCGGTCGAGGGGCACATAGCCACCGCCGCCACCCGCAACTCGGCAGAGACGGCGGCGCTGGAGATTGCCCGGACGAAGATCATCGCAGCCGATCCATATGAGACGGCCAGTGCGCTTGAGGCCGTCCAGACCCAGATCGAAACCCTCTACACCCTCACCGCGCGGCTTTCGCGCCTGTCACTGGCGGATTACCTGAGATGAAAGTTCTTCTGGCGCTTCTTCTATCGCTCGTGGCGGGGCTGGCGGCGGCGGCACCGATCCGGATCAAGGATCTGGTTGAATTTGACGGGGTCAGGGGCAATGACCTGGTCGGTTACGGCCTGGTTGTCGGTCTGAACGGCACGGGTGACGGCATCCGCAATGCGCCCTTCACCGAAGAAATCATGTCAAACATCCTTGAACGGCTGGGCGTTAACGTTACCGGCGAAAGCTTCCGGCCAAAGAACGTGGCCGCCGTTTTCGTCACCGCAACTCTGCCGCCCTTCGCCCGTGCGGGGGGGCAGATCGATGTGACGGTGTCGGCCATTGGTGACGCGAAAAGTCTTCTGGGCGGCACGCTGGTGATGACACCGCTCAACGCGGCGGACGGGGAAATCTATGCCGTGGCCCAGGGCACGATTATCGCTGGGGGCGCCTCGGCCGAAGGGCAGGCGGCAAGTGTCGTGCAGGGGGTGCCGACTTCGGGTTCGATTCCGTCCGGCGCGCGGGTGGAGCGCGAGATCGCCTTTGACTTCGGCGGGTTGAATGCCATCCGCCTTGCGCTTCGCAGCCCCGATTTCACCACCGCTGGCCGGATCGAACAGGTGATCAACACCGAATTCGGTCGCCGGGTTGCGGTCATGACCGATGCGGGCACGGTGGCGCTGGATATTCGGGCCACACGGATGGCGTCGCCCGCCCATGCATTGGGGCGCGTCGAAAACCTGTTGGTCGAACCCGAACGACGCGCCCGTGTGGTCGTCGATCAGCGGTCGGGCACGATCGTCATGGGCGCGGATGTCCGGATCAGCCGGGTTGCCGTCAGCCAGGGCAACCTGACACTGAGGATCGAGGAACAACCGGTCGTGGTCCAGCCCAATCCCTTCGCGCAGGGCAGCACGGTTGTCGTGCCACGATCAGCGGCCGGGATAGAGGAAGAACCGGGGATCGGCATGGCCGAGATTACTGAGGCCTCGTCGCTGTCAGAGGTCGTGACCGGCCTCAATGCACTGGGCGTCAGCCCGCGCGACATGATCGATATCCTGAAAAGCATCAACGCGGCAGGCGCGCTGCATGCGGAGTTTCTGGTGCAATGACGCTGCCCGATATCCGATACGCGCAGTTCCGACCGGTTTGCGGATCACCGGGACGGCACGGCCGTTCAAAAAGATGCTGACAGGATCCGGCCGGTCTTGCCGGGCGGTGGTCAGCTTTCGCGGAAGGCCCGGTTG
>NZ_JBARVQ010000142.1:0-3528 GCF_049646345.1 Albidovulum sp.
GACCGCCCCCTGGGTGGGCGCTCCTGCACAGTTTCAAGACGAACCGGCGTCGGATTTGATGGGGCCATAAAGTACCCAAGTCAGGCGTCGCGGCGCCCACCCGCGGTCGGGCGCTGCCCGGCATCCAAAGCCCGCGAATGGATCAATGCGCATCAACCCGACTTGCGTCCATGCCCATGTTCTTTGCTCACGCCCAGATGCCGTGCCGGTTTCCCCG
Source organism: Albidovulum sp. (assembly GCF_049646345.1). Taxonomy (GTDB): domain Bacteria; phylum Pseudomonadota; class Alphaproteobacteria; order Rhodobacterales; family Rhodobacteraceae; genus Albidovulum. The sequence continues at coordinate 218 of NZ_JBARVQ010000142.1, forward strand.
CTGTCAGGCTGCCGCTGTCTCTTCATGTTCGGCATCGATCAGCTTTTGCAACCGCCTGCGATAGAGAAGCGGACCCGCATCGATGGCGATATCGATGGGCCGGCTGGCGGTATTGCTAATGCCCTTCTGCACCTCGATCAGGATATCGCGATCCTCATTGAAGGCGAACTCGACCGAGTCGCTCATATATTTCGAAATCGCCTCATCGCCGGGATGCACATTGCGCATCTGGAACCAGTAGTATTGTGTGGTGTTTTCATCGACCGGGGTCATGAAATTGTAGCTGTCCATCTGGAAATACTGACCCTCGGGCAGCCTGCTTTCATCGCCGCCGGTGCCTGCCGGGGTGAAGACAGCCTTGATATAGGCCAGCGAGGGATAGCGGACCTCGTAATGCTGCCTGCGGTCGCAATTGCCCTCGAAAGGCACGAGCTTTTTGTAGAACGGCGCCACCTCGACATCATACATCCAGCGCGAGACGATGACGCCTGTGTCGGTGCCCTCGACATCCAGCGGCTCTTCCTCGCAGGCGGTGTTGCCGAAGGACGACTGGTGGACCCAGGCGACATGGCTCGGGTCAAGAAGGTTGTCGGTGATCAGCAGATAGTTGCAGGCAAAGGGCATCGCGGCCCCCCGGTTGATGCCCCAGGCGGGGTCGTCATAGTGCTCGATCTTGAAGATCGTGTCGGGATCGGCGAGCGCCGGATCGCCCATCCAGATCCAGATCAGCCCGTAACGGGCGACAACGGGGTAGGAGCGGATATTGGCGCGGGCCGGAATGCGGTCCTGCCCGGGGACGCGCACGCAGGTGCCAGAGCAATCGAAGGTCAGCCCGTGATAACCGCATTCGATTGTATCGCCCTTCACCCGGCCCTTTGACAAAGGCAGTTTGCGGTGCGGGCAGGCGTCGATCAGCGCCACGGGGTCGCCGGAAGTGGTGCGGAAGGTCACGATCCGTTCGCCCAGAACCATGATCTGCTGCGGGCGTTCGGTGACCTCATGGTCCCAGGCGACGACATACCAGGCGTTCTTCAGATACATGGCGATTTCCTCCTATTCGGGAAGGTGATGGGCTGGATGGCGGCGGGTCAAGTCCCGCAGGTGATCGGTGAAGGATTGCGCAAGGCTGCGGTCGATGGCGATGTGAACGTCGCGGGTGTTCGCCCACCAGAGAAGGGCTGCGTAAGCGCCGATAGCGCAGCGCAGGGTCGCGGCGCTGCGGATCGGTGCGGCGCGAAGGTCCGCGCTGGCGTAATCAGCCAGAAAGTGCAGCGCGCCGGGGCCGCGCAGGCGCAGGATCACATGGCCGTGCGAAATGTCGGTGGCGCGCAGATCAAGACCGGAAGGCAGGGTGCCAAGGCACCAAAGCCGCGCAGGCCAGAGCCTGATCAGGCGGCCATTGCCCGTGGCCCGCGTCTGGCCGAGGCCAAGCGGAGTTCCGGCGACCTGCAAGGCGTCGTCCATCGCCTTCGGCAAAGGGGCGGCGCATTCGGTCAGGAGGTGAAATTCCTCATCCAGCCGCAGGTCAAGCCGCCGGTCAAGATAGCCTGCCGCATCGGTGGCGGGGGTCGGGATCAGGGCCTCAGCCATGCAGGCGTCCCCCGTCCGGATCATAGGCGCAGGGCGCTGTCACTTCGACCTCGACCGAGGCGGCCGCGATGGGCGAGACCGCCCAAAGCCGTTCGCCGATCCGGGCGCGGCCATCGGCAAGGAAACCAAGCGCGATCGGATGGCCAAGTGTCGGGCTCTGGACAGCGGCGGTCAGATGGCCCCGTGGGGTCGGGGGCGTGTCACCGCCAAGCGGTCTGTCAGTCAGGTGGGAAGCGAGGGGGATTGGCGTGATCCCATCGGCGGGGCGCAGCCCGATCAGTTGCGGCCGCCCGGTCGCCTGCAAGGCCGGACGGGCCAGCAAGGCGCGGCCGATGAAATCCTTCTTTGCCGCCACCATTCCGCCCAGCCCCAGATCGTCCGGGGTGCGGCGGCCGTCGATCTCGGTCCCCACCGACAGGTGCCCTTTCTCGATACGCAGCACATCAAGCGCCTCAATCCCGTAGGGCGTGATCCCCCAACGCGCGCCTTCGCGTATCACACGGCGCCAAAGTTCCTCGGCAAAACCGGCTTGTGTGTTGATCTCATAGCTCAGCTCACCCGAATAGCTGACCGAGAAGACGCGCACCGGCAGATCGCCGCCAAGCCGCCCTTCGCGCACACAAGCAAAGGGAAAGGCCGCGCGGTCCGTGGTGAAATCGGGGGCGAAATCGGGGGCAAGGGCTGTCAGAAGGTTGCGCGCCTCTGGCCCGGCGATGGCAAGGGCAGCCCAGTGATCGCTGACTTCGGTCAGGGTGACATCAAGATCAGGCCAGTCGATCTGGGAAAGTCGTTGCATATGCCGCCAGACCGAGGCACTGCGGGCGGTGGTCGCGGTCACCAGAAAGCGGTCTTCGGCCAGCATCGCCACGACGCCATCGTCAAAGACGATCCCGTCTTCGCGCAGCATCAGCGCGTATCGCAGGCGCCCGGGGCGCAGGTTCGCGAGCCCGTTGCAGTATAGCCGCGACAGGAAGCTGCGGGTATCCGGGCCGGTGATCTCGAACTTGCCCAAGGTCGACATATCAACGCAGCCAAGGCCGCCCCGCACCGCGCGGACCTCACGCAGCACAGCTTTGGCCATGTCTTCGCCGGTTTGCGGGAAATAGCGCGCATAAAGCCAGTCGCCCGAGGTCTGAAAGACACAGCCCGCCGCCTTGAAAACGCGGTGGAAGGGCGTGCGCCGCGTCGGGGTCATCGCGCGGCCGGTCTCGGTCCCCACAAGGGCGCCGATGGTGACGGGCGAATAGGGCGGGCGGTAGGTTGTGTGGCCGATATCCTGCGGGCTTTGTCCGGTTGCCTCGGCCAGCGTCAGGATGCCGTTGGTCCAGCTTGTCTTGCCCTGATCGGTGCCCATGCCAAGCGTGGTGTAGCGCTTGGCCAGTTCGATATCGCCGTAGCCTTCGCGCGCGGCCTGCGCCACATCCGCCGCCGTCACGTCGTTTTGCAGATCAACAAAGCCCTTGCCCGGGCGCGGCGGCAGGTTTTGCGGTTGCGGTGTCACGGGGGCCAGCGGCAGCGACATTGGCCGGTGGAGGCCGAGTTCGCCCATGGCGCGGTGGGCCTGCGCCTTGCCGTCGCTGATGCAATCGCCCAACCGCAGCGCCCCCCGCGCGGCACCGGCGGGGCGCATGGGGCCGTCGCCGGACGGGGGTATAAGGCAACCCGCCTGCGGGTCGAAGGCCAGCCTGTCGCCGGTCTGGGCCAGAAGATGCGCCGTGGGC
>NZ_JBARVQ010000143.1:0-1875 GCF_049646345.1 Albidovulum sp.
CTACCTGCCCGGCCCCCAGACAATGGACAGTTTCGAGGACGGCGTGATGGCCGAGATCCTGTCGCTGTTCCCCGAAATCGACCCCGACACAGGTACGGGATACGGGTCCGCGGCGCGCCTCGCGCTCAAGGCGCATGAGACAAGAGTATTGATGGCACATGGGGTGGCGGCATGAGCTGGCGTATATTGAGGGCATCGGACGGATCGGCGCATGAGATCGGAACCGGCGATATGGCCGCGGGCCTCGGTTGGGGCACGCTGGTGATGGAGATCAACCTGGCGACATTGGCACGTCGCCGTCGGCCGCTGATCCGCCTCTCGCCCCGGCAGGAGCCCGAGCGGATCTTTTCCCTCGAAGCGACCGATGACGGCAGGTTGCACCTTCTGCGACGGCATGGGTCAGCGGTAACGCATCTCTCGATCGGTCTTGGCCGCGAACCCAATGTCGGCATGCTGCGGCTCTCGTATCACTGGGATCAGCACCGGGGCAGCAGCCTGCTCACGGCAGAGAATCTGACCAAGGGCACCATTCGCCAGCAGGAAGGCACCCATGCGCTGCCGCTTTTGCCCGAAGAGATATCGGCCCTGTTCGAACCGACCGGCGGCAGCCTGATCCACCCCGCGATTGACTGGATCGGTCTGGCCGATCACTGGCAGACGGTAGGGCCGACACCGGGTCTTGCCCCCGAAACGCTGGTCGACACGCCACGCGGGGTGGTTCCTGTGGCGATGATCCGGCCGGGCGATCTGGTCCTGACCGCCGATCGCGGGCCGCTACCAGTCCTGTGGCAGGGTCGCGTGTCCCTGCCCACGCTTGGACATTTCCGCCCGGTCCGTATCCTCGCCCCCTATTTCGGTCTTGAAGAAGATATGGTGGTTCTGCCCGGGCAACGGATCGCCCTGTCGGGTGCCGAGGTTGAATACCAGTTCGGCGAAGAGGAAGTGCTGATTGAGGCGCGCCACCTTGCCAATGGCCAGACCGCCATCTGGGAACCCGAGGCCGAGGTCGTCCCCTGCCACGGCCTGTTGTTCGAGCGTCACGCACTGGTCCGGGCGGGCGGGATCTGGACGGAAAGCCTCTATCTGGGCCGGATCGCGCGCACCACCGATCTGGCCAGCGCTACGGCACCCGGCGCGCTGGCCGAAAACGGTCGCCTGCCGATCCATGCTGCCCCCGTCCGGCGCGAGCTAAAGGATTACGAGGCGCTGGCGCTGATGCTGTCGCTTCTGAATGCCAATGCGGTGATTGCCGCGTGATACGCCCCCAAACGCATTCCAAAGGACACACGGGACCAACCTCACTTGACCGATAGGTCAGGGTTCCGTCGCAAATGTCTCGGGCTGCCGAGATGGGCGGTTGAGCGGGCATGATTGTGCTGCGAGCTGGTCAAATTCTCGAAGGCGTAGGTCGTGTTGACAAATGGTGGAGGCAGAGGCGGGTCGACGTAATGTCGATGAAGCCGAGGGAGCTTTCTACCCTATTATCATAGGGTGTGGCCAAACGTTGTGCGTTTTTAAGCTTGTCAAAGCTTCCCTCGACAAGGTTGCGGGGCCGGTAAAGCCAGCGATCCACGGCCACGCGCAGCTTTCGGGATTTTCGCATTGGTATCACCGGCACCACGTTGGGCGCCTCCATGGTTTTTCGAACATTGTCAGAGTCATAGCCGCGATCTGCGAGCAGGACGACCGCTTCCCAAGCCCTTCAGGCAGGTCACGCCAAGGCAAGCCTGTCCGGGCCATCCAAAAAAAATACTATCCAGAACAAGGCGATGGCTCGTGGCTTTGCGTCCGTTCGGGGCGCGGACTGCAAAGATGAAGGGCCCAAAGAATGCCCACTCTTCGTCCGACATCAGGTCACGTGCCAAGCTGGTCTCC
>NZ_JBARVQ010000144.1:0-4562 GCF_049646345.1 Albidovulum sp.
GTTCCAGGCCACGCTGGGCGCGCGCGACGAGGCGGAAACCCACGACCGCGAAGCCCCCACCACCCTGCGCGAGGCCGAGGGTGCCGACCGTCAGAACACCCACGCCCGCGCCGCCGGTGCCATCACAGGGGGGCTGACAGATTTCCAGACCACGCGCACCACCGAAATGGGCGATGTAGCCACCCAGCAGACCACAACGCAGTCAGACACAGAGCGGCGCAAGCAGGAGATCACCGAGGATATCGAGGCCATCGGCCTGGCCGTGCGTACGGACGTCACCCGCATCCTGCAGGAGATGGACGAAGGTGCTGCGGACTTATTCCAAACGGCCATCGACGAGGCCATGGACGACTACGACGACGCCTTTGCCGAGGAAAAGGGCGGGCTTCTGACCTCCGTTGGCGACTTTTTGACGGGCGACTGGGGGGATGAACGCTTTAACCGCGCACTGGCGTTGGGGCGGCGGGCTTTCGAGGCACGCGTCGAGACTGCGATCACCGATATCGCGGCCTTTGTCGAACGCAAGCTCACCGAGGCGCGCGACCGGATCGCCGAAGGCCGCTCCGAGATCGAGACCTACATGATCGAGAATGTCTCGGAGGCCGAACGCGAGTTGGCCGAAACGGCGGCGACGGCAATTACTGCCGATTTCGACGCGCTGGAGTCCGAAGTCAGCGACCGCCGCGACGCGCTGGTCGACAATATGGTCGATATCTACCGTGAAGGCATCGAACGGCGCAACGCGCGCGAAGAACAGCTTCAGGAAGAGAACAAGTCGTTCTGGGAGCGGGTCTATGACGCGACCGTTGGCGTCATTCAGAAAGTCATTGAATTCAAGAACATGCTGCTGGGCATCCTGAGTCGCGCCGCGGCCGTCGTCGAGGCGATCATCCAGGATCCCATAGGCTTTCTGCGCAACCTCATCGCGGGCATCGGCACAGGTTTGGAACGCTTTGTGTCCAACATTGGCGAGAACCTCAAGAACGCGCTGATGGGTTGGCTATTCGGCGCGCTCGAGGGGGCGGGGATCAACCTGCCCGACAAATTCGACTTGAAGGGCTTTCTCGACGTTGTGCTGCAGGTGCTTGGCCTGACCAAGGAGAATGTGCGCGCGCGCGCCGTTGGCATCCTGGGCGAGGATATGGTGGCCAAGATCGAGGGCGCTGTCGATTTCCTTCGCATCCTCTTTACCGAGGGGCCGGCGGGCATCTGGCAAATGCTTCTGGAAAAGCTGAGTACCATCAAAGACGTGATCATCGACGAAATCAAGAGCTGGGTGATCACCAAGATCGTCGAGGCCGGCATCAAGTGGATCATCGGCCTACTGAACCCGGCGGGAGCCTTCGTGAAGGCTTGCATGATGATCTACGACATCGTGATCTTCTTCATCGAACGTGGCCAGCAGATCATCGCTGCCGTTAACGCGATCATCAACGCTCTGGGCACCATCGTAGCGGGTAATATCGGTGCGATGGCCGCCGCGGTCGAGGGCGCGCTGAATCGTATCCTGCCCGTAGTGATCAGCTTTCTGGCCTCGCTACTGGGGCTGGGCGGCATCTCCGAGAAGATCCGGGGCGTCATCGAAAAGGTGCAGGAACCGGTTAACAGGGCCATTGACTGGGTGATCAACCTTGGCTTCAGCATGGCGCGCCGGATAGCGGGGCTGTTCAGCCGCGATGAGCCCGAGCAGGAAAGCGTCGAAGATGGTGATGGCGTTAACCCGCACGATCTGACGCCCGAGCAGCGGTTGGCGCGTGCCGAAGAGCAGTTGCCCGCCAAGATAAATCGCGAATTGGTCGATGGGATTTCCACCGAGGCGCTGGAGCGCAAGCTGGCGGTGTGGCGCGAGGAATACGGTCTGCGTGAACTTGTCATCCAGAACGGCGGGATCGTGGCGAAGATCAACCCTGAATCCCGCCTGGCCGATGCCCACCCGATGCGCAAACAGCAGATCGGTGGGCTTCTTGAAAAAATTCTGGAAAGCGCAGAGGCTGACTTCCTGACCGAATATGAAGCTCAGCAATCCCGCGAAAGCCGCCAACATGATGTCGAAGCAGACGCCGCCGCTATCGGAGGCAGCAGCGATTTTCAAAACATGGATCGGGTCGATGCAGTCCGCTTCATGCGGCGGATCCAGACTGGCAGAACCCAGCTGCGGCCGCCACAGTACGACTATAGCGAACGTCCCAACCCGCGCTTGCTTCCCGGGCCGCCGGGCACCACGATCTACCAGAATCATCCCAACCTGTTGTCCGCCACCTATCAAAGCGGAGCGGGATCATATGACAGCATGCGTGAGATCATGGAAGGAGCCGGTCAGGGCGAGGCCGACCTCGCTCGAGCGCGTGCCCGGCTTGCCTCGCCGTCGCGGACCTCATTGACCGGAACCGTTGAACCTGCGCGCGTGCCTGGTGGTCTGGGCTGGCGCATGATTGCAGAAGGCGAGGTAGGCGCAGGGCTCGCGGTGCCAGAGGATGCGGACATCGGGGCACTCGCTCCCATGGCTGCCGATCAGGCAACCGTTGCCGCCGAGCTTGACTTTGGCATGCGCGGGCCCGCCTCCTTGCGCCCCGGTCAAGCAGAGCAGGCCGGGGTCGCGACCAGCATTCGCCACGAGCGGATCGCCAACATCTTTTCGGTCCTGGAAGCCTTCGTGGCGGAGCCGGACGTGGAACTGCACGGCACTGACGCTGCCTTGGCCAACCTTGCCGAGGCTTTCCGCGCTTGGCTGAGTATCCATTTCCCCGACGGCGGCGACTCGTATACTGAAGAGGAACTTGAGGCCGCAACAGCCAGTCTGCGCCGCGACATCATCGGCTTCATGCATAGGATGGGGGACGAATGACCACCGAAGTACATATCGCACGCGGTCGGCCCACCAAGGAAGACGTGCTGGACCGGACTTACCAAGCACTTCAGGCCTTCAATGACGCGCAAGAGCTGGATTTCGCCCAGACGAAGGAAGACATGAGCGAGTTCAGCATTTCGGTGTATTTCGTCACCAGCCAGCAGCCGCAACTGGGCGTCTTGCTCAGTTTCGATCTGGAGTTGGATTTCGCGGTCTACACGCTGGCCAGCGAAGACAGCGCACGCCTCGCCGTGTTGCGCGCCACGCTGGAAACGTTCATCGGCTTTGAGACGTCCGACGGGCTATTGCGCGAGGCCCAGGAAAGTCCGACGCCTCGTGCGCTGGTCCGGCTGGGGCGCGGCTTTTCCGGCCCTCAAGACACGCAGGTGATGAAACTCCTGCGACAGGGCCTCAGCGGAGAAGCGCCCGGCATGCGCCGCGCCGCTGCACTGGCGCTTCTCAGCCTGAAGTGGGAAGTGATTTTGCCGGATCTGCGGGCCGCGTTCGAACGCGAAACCGATCCTGAGGCGCGCCAGACGATGGCTTTTGTGCAAGAGCGCCTCACGGTCATCTGAAGGGTTAAATCAGCTCGGCCCGCCGTTGAAATCGCACGCCTCGATAGAGGTTTCAACTCTGCCGTGCATTTATTGGTATTTTATGTTAATATAGAGGGATTCTCTTTGATATTTTTATGTGAGGATTTGCTATGGGGTGGCTTATTTGCTCCACGAACACACTTTTTGGTGAATCTCTTTGCTACGGTATTTCGTCGGTTTCTGACGGCGTTTTGGTCAAACATGTTCCGACGATCGAGGCTGCGATAGAGACGGCGCTCAATGAAGAAATAACCTCCGTACTGGTGGATATAAGCGACGCGTCGCTGGGCACTGCGGTTGCGCGTCTGGCGCGGGCGCTGCCGGAGGTCTGTATCCTTGCGCTCTCGGTGGATGACCAGAAGGCGGGGCAGGTGGTGAACTGCGCGCGCCTTGGGTGCCACGGCATCGTGCCGCGCAACACGTCCCTCGAAGAGGTTGTGCGGATTGTGCAGGCGGCAGAATGCGGCGAAGTCGCACTGCGCGCCAATGTGGCCGCCCAGATGATGCGCGCCTTGGCCCAGACGCCGCGCGTGGCGGGCAGCGAACGCCTGACCGAATGCCTGACCCGCCGCGAAAAGGATGTCTGTTCGCTGCTCTGCGAGGGCATGACGAACAAGGAGATTGCACGCGAGGTCAACCGCAGCGTGGGCACGGTCAAGAACCATGTGCGTGCCATCCTGACCAAATTCGATCTGCCAAGGCGCGGGGCAGTCAACAACTATATAGGACAGGCGCAACACGCGGCGGCCCCTGCCGCATCTCGGGTTCGGAGCTGAGACGGGGGACAGCAATTCGCGCTCGAGGGTGCAATTTTCTCTGAATGGGCGGTTTTTTTGTTGTTAGCCTTCAAGAAGCGCTCTGGAGGAGCAATATGAGACATTCTTACGCGGCACTTCTGTCGACCTTGGCCAAGGGGGTCTGCCTGGCGTCCCTTTCTGTACCGGCGCGGGCACGAAGCGCCGATGAGGTGGAGCTGGGCAACCGGCTGGCGGCGGTCCTGCGCGCGGGGCGTAGCGTGGTGTCGAATAACCAGGAACTGATCAACGACCCCGCCGCGGGCGACAAGAACCTCACAGGTAATGCCTTCCAGAGATTGGTGATCGAGGCCTATCTGGCCC
>NZ_JBARVQ010000145.1:0-2871 GCF_049646345.1 Albidovulum sp.
GTACCTGCCAAAGCAATACCACGACCGAGCCCCACCAAAGCACCGCGAAAACCCGGCGCATCGGTCGACCACCTAAAAAATTGTAGCGCACACGGTTTAGTAGATAGAGGCCATGAAACTTGGGCGAGACCAGCGTCCAGATCAGCTGTAGCCACAGCCGGGACTTGCTCATGTTTTCGCAAAATCCCAGACGCCGGATGAACGACAGGACCGGGTCTTCGAAGGTGCCAAAGGTCTTGATGCCATGATGCACGTAGAAGTGGTCATACCGATAGGAATCGTAATCCTGCGAACAGACCAGTGTCGTCAGGATGTCATGTACGATCTGGTTCAGACGTTTCGAATGGCAAAACATCTGGTGCGCGCATTGGTGAGAGATGGTCAGCACCAAAAGCCGTGCGCCATAGACTGTCGCAGGAAGCGTCGCGAGCAGCCACAGGTTCGACACGCCCGGCGCCAGCATGACCCAAATGCCAAGGCCGACACCGGATGCAAAAATCATCAGCGAAACGGCCAGATACAGCCACGGCCTTGGCACGATCAGCGGCGGTTCATCGTCCAGCGGTTTGCCCGTTACCCAGGTCCAGAAGGGTTGGGTGAATGCCGGAAACGCGCGAAAACTGTCGCGGATATCGGATTGCATGACAATCTCCTGAGAGTTTTATTGGACGGAGCTTAGCGGCTTGGGCTGCGGGGCTGCGACCGGTCGCTGATGTGGCCGGACGTTGGCTCGCGCACAGGCCGCGGTTATGGCGTCCCCGATCACTCCAAGTCCGGCAATCAATGCGTCGCCGGGGATGGTAAGTGGCGGCATCAGCTTGACCACTTCTCCTTGAGGGCCGCAGCACTCCAGAAGCAGACCGTTGGTCAGGCATTGGGCCTGAATCGCGCGGGCGGTTTCGGATGTGCCAACATCCAGCCCTTGCAACAATCCCCTGCCTTTACGGTGCAGCCCGAAGGAGGCCGCAAAATCGTCGAGATGATCGGTGACAATGCCGCTCAGCCGTGCCGTGCGGTCGGCGGTCGTTCCATCTGACCAGAACTTTTCACAGGCCACCCGCCCGGTGACGCAAGCATGCGCGTTGCCGCGAAAGGTGCCTGTGTGCTCGCCCGGGTTCCAGATATCGACGTCGGGCCGGATAAGGGTCAGCGCGAAGGGTATGCCAAACCCGGAAATGGATTTGGACAAAGTGACGATATCCGGTGCAATCCCAAGTTCTTCGAAGGAAAAGAACGAACCGGTCCGCCCGCAGCCAGCCTGTATGTCATCGACGATGACCAGGATGCCCCGCTGATGGCAAATCCGCACGATTTCCTGTGCCCAGCACGCGCTTGCCACGTTCAGGCCGCCCTCGCCTTGAACACATTCGAAAACCACCGCGGCAACGTTGTCGATGCCGCTGGAGGGATCGTCGAGCAGCCGGGCAAGATACGCGGCACTGTCGAGCCCCTGAACATAGCCATCAAAGGGCAGTCTGTGGCTTGCCCCGAGCAGGGCATGCGAGCCTGTCCGGTAATTCTGGTTGCCGGTCAACGCCAGCGCGCCAAGCGTGCAGCCGTGATATCCGTTGGTGAAAGAGATGACGTTGGATTTTCCCGTGAATTTTCGGGCGATCTTGATGGCGGCTTCAACCGCGTTCGTGCCTGTCGGCCCCGGAAATTGCAGGCGGTAATCAAGGTTGCGGGGCGCAAGGATGGACACCTGAAAGGCCTTCATGAACGCTTCTTTCGCGTCAAAGAAAAAATCCAGCCCCATCGCGATATTGTCGCCCGAAATGTAGTCGAGAAGGGCCGCCTTCATATCCGGGTCGTTGTGCCCATAGTTCAACGCACCGCATCCGGACAGGAAATCGAGGTAAGCGCGGCCATCGACATCAAAGATTTGGTGCCCGTAACCCCGTTGCCAGACAATTTTGGTAGAACGCGAGTAGCTCACCACAGCTGAATCAAGCACCGCACGTCTCCCCTCGGACGCGCGAGTTGCGCCCATGATTGAATTACTTTGGTGAGAACTCTCATAGTTTAATCAACCTTTAGTTGTCAAATCGGAAAAAAGTGCCCAGCCTTTAACCTGCGACATATCCTGCAGCCTTGGTCCCGCCTGATCATCTGGCCGTTCTTCTCGGGGCTCACAGCTTCAACCCTTCGGATAAAAAATCGTTCTCAACTGCCAGCCTCCCGATCTTGGCATGCAGGTCTTTGACCTCCGCCTCGCTCACGCCGCTCTGCTTACCTCCCGAGAACACATCGGCCGTCCCGTCCCACTGCCACGTGCTGACCGGATTTGGGTGCACCTGATGCTTCGCCCCGATCTTCTGCGCCGACTTGTCACCAGGCAGCGCTTCTAGGGCCACCTTGGCCTCAAAATGATCCTTAAACTTACGGCGATTCGCCATTCTCGTATCCCTTCAAAGGTTTGGGATACACCTCAGCTGACTGTCCAGTTTTCCGGGACCACTTCACAGACCGCTCTGTGAATCCCTGTTGTCAACACGGCCTAAACGAGCACCGGCATCGAACGCCCGGTTTCCGCCCGACGCGCCGGATTGCCGTGTATCAGTCAGTTCCACGGCTGAATGTCCGCTCCTGCTATCGGCCGGTGACGCGCTCGCACCTGCAGCGAATGACCTGTGTGGATGGCTCCTGCATAGCAAGACATTTTTGATCTGATTTGTGCGTTTGGCAGAAGCAGTCATGTGTCCGGCCTGTTTGCGCGGTTTTGACCGCTGGCCCTGATGGGTTCCGCAAACCAAGTCCCTTACAGCTTTGGGTCAGGATTCATAACCAATAGATGACGGTTGCTGCAAGCGCGATGGCCGAGAGGAAGACCTTCGGACACCTGTCGTAGCGAGTTGCCACGCGCCTCCAGTC
>NZ_JBARVQ010000146.1:0-2994 GCF_049646345.1 Albidovulum sp.
CCCCGGCTTTGGGAGCGGCACGGGGGGGCTCGATTGCTTGGGCCGTTGGCCGGTGATGTGTTCCCTGCGGCGCAAAAGCGCGTAAAAAGAATCTAAGGATACCCAAGGCGGTCTCGTTTCGGCAGGTGCTTTGTCCAAGCCGAAAGGGTCAAGCAGCTTTTGGTCAAAAGTCAGGCGATTATTCGGCGCGAGGCGGGCAATGCGCGCGCCTCGAGCTGTCACGCTACCCCCGGGTCAGGTCCAGAAACACGTCCTGCAGGTCCGGTTCTTCGGTTCTGACGTCGCGGATCACGATACCCGCCTTGCGAACGGCATCGAGGATCGCATTCGCAGAGGTTTCTCCGCGCCGGTAGGACAGCGCCAGCGCGCCGTCCGCCCTGCGTTCAATCTCGACGCCCTTGGGCATCTGGATCGGGTCCGGCACGGCGGATTCGGGGTGGATCACCAGCGTCTTGGCATCCATGCGGCCCAGAAGGGCCGACGTGGTGTCCTGCACCACCAGTTCGCCCTGATTGATGATCGCGATCTCGTCGCACATCTCTTCGGCCTCTTCGAGGTAATGCGTCGTCAGGATGATCGTCATGCCGCGTTCGCGGTTCAGTTTTCGCACATTGGCCCAAAGCATCTGGCGGATCTCGATATCCACCCCCGCCGTCGGTTCGTCGAGGACGAGGATCTGGGGGAAATGCACCAGCGCCTTGGCCAAGAGCAGTCGCCGGCGCATACCGCCCGACAGTGTCCGCGCATAGGCATCGGCCTTGTCGCTGAGGCCGACCATTTCAAGGATTTCGTCGGACCGGCGCTGCGCTTTCGGCACGCCGTAAAGCCCGGCCTGTACCTCGAGCGCGCCACGCGGGGAAAAGAACGGGTCGAGGTTCAGTTCCTGCGGCATCACGCCGATGGCCGCGCGCGACTGGCGCGGGTTCACATCCTGATCGAAGCCCCAGATCCTGACCTTGCCGGAGGATTTGATCACCAGCCCCGCAAGGATATTGATCAGCGTCGACTTGCCCGCCCCGTTGGGTCCCAGCAGGCCAAAGATCGACCCGGCGGGGATCTTCAGGTCGATGCCCTTCAGCGCCACCTTCTCGGCCCCGCCGCGTCCGGCGCGGTAGGTCTTTCTGAGGTTCTCGATCTCAATCGCAAATTCGGTCATTCCAGCCTTGCCCGTGCCCTGCCATCCGCTATCATGCGCCCGACTTAGACTGCGGCCCCGCCCGCGACAACCGGAAGAGACAAGCAATGACCATAGACGCGCCGGAAACCGAAGTGGTGGACAGCTGGAAGATCGCCTGCGATGGCGGCGGCGGTGCGCTGGGTCATCCCCGCGTCTGGTTGCAGATCCCGCATGATACCGGCTGGGTCGAATGCGGTTATTGCGACAAGAAATACATTCACAAGGACTTTGCCGAAAAGGTGAAGTGACGCCGCGACCGCCGCGCTATGCCGCTGACCGTTTGACCGTGGCCGTGGCGATGCCCATTGCAATCAGCGCCCCGCCGCCCAGACGCGAGATCATCGCCAGCACCGATGGCCGTGCGATGCGGCTGCGCAGTTTGTCCGCCAGAAGCGCATAGGCAAGGGCGTTGATCGTCGCCAGACCGACGAAAGTCGCGATCAGGATCGCGAATTGCGGCAGCAAGGGCTGCCCGGGTGCGACGAACTGCGGCACGAAGGCGATGAAGAAGGCGATGGATTTCGGATTCAGGGCCGTCACGGTGGCGGCATGGCCGAAGACGCTTGCCGGTGTCGCTGCCGCCACATGTTCCAAGGCGCCGAGCGAGGCTCGGGGTGCGCTGCGGATCAGCTTGATGCCAAGAAAGACCAGATAGGCCGCGCCAACCAGTTTCAGCACTGTGAACAGGCTGGCCGAAGCCAGAACCAAGGCGCCGAGCCCCGCCAATGACGCCGACATCGCGATGAAGTCGCCCAATGCCACACCGAAGGCGGTCGCCAGGGCCACCCTGCGCCCCTGACTGATCGCGTAGCTCAGCACCAACAGAACCGTCGGGCCGGGGATCATCAGAAGCGCCGTGGAAGCGGCGACGAAGGCAAGCCAGATGTGAAAGTCCATGCGAATCCTGTTCCTGATCGGTCGGCCAAGCCAGCCACAGCTTCACAACAAGGTAAAGCGCCAACCGGTCGACTGCAGCCGATCCGCCTGCACGATCTGGAACGCCGGAGCCAAACATGGCATGACATGCGGATCGGACAAAACTTGGGGGCGCGAGACATGACATTCGGCAAGGGCTGCCACCTGCATCTGATCGACGGATCGGCCTTCATCTTCCGCGCCTACCACGCGCTGCCGCCGCTGACGCGCAAGTCCGACGGGCTGCCGATCGGCGCGGTGGCGGGGTTCTGCAACATGCTGTTCAAGATCGTCGAAGAATCCAAGGGCGACGAGGCGCCGACCCATGTCGCCGTCATTTTCGATTATTCCGGCAAGTCGTTCCGCAACGAGATCTACGACAAGTACAAGGCCCAGCGCCCGCCCGCGCCCGAGGACCTTGTGCCGCAATTCCCGCTGACCCGCGACGCCACCCGCGCCTTCAACGTCGCCTGTATCGAGGTCGAGGGCTTCGAGGCCGATGACATCATCGCCAGCTTCGCCTGCCAGGCCCGCAACGCCGGAGGCCGCGTTACGATCGTGTCATCCGACAAGGACCTGATGCAACTGGTCGGCGACGGGGTCGAGATGCTCGACCCGATGAAGAACAAGCGCATCGACCGCGACGGCGTGATCGAGAAATTCGGCGTCGGGCCGGAACGCGTCGTCGATGTGCAGGCGCTGGCCGGGGATTCGGTCGATAACGTGCCGGGCGCACCGGGGATCGGGATCAAGACGGCAGCGCTCCTGATCAACGAATACGGCGATCTCGACACGCTTCTGGAACGCGCCGGCGAAATCAAGCAGCCCAAGCGCCGCGAAGCGCTCATGGACAATATCGAGCAGATCCGCATTTCCAAGCGCCTCGTGCAGTTGGACTGCGA
>NZ_JBARVQ010000147.1:0-2353 GCF_049646345.1 Albidovulum sp.
CACGACATCTCCGATATAGCCAATCGTTTGCGACGGTCCCCGCAGGAACTGCGAGAAACGGGCGTATTTGCTGCCGACAAGGCCCCAGATCAAACGGAACGCAATCAGTCCGGCGACAATGTAACCCGCGATTTCGTGCACCGTGCCAAGCTCCTCGGCGCTCAGATAGGCCACGACAAACGTGACAACCAAACTCCAGTGAAAGACCCGGACCAAAGGATCCCAGACACGGACCTTGGCCGTAGATCCTTGCGCGGTTGAAGACGCATCATGTGCAGAGGTCTCAGTCATCGTCGTCATCCTCGTATTCGAATTCGATCATTTGAAGGGTCTGCGGATGAACGGTCACTTCGATCCGACGCCCCTGTGCATCGCGGCCATCAATTTCGTAACAGCCATCATCGATCTTGATCCGACGCACGGTCCAACCGTTGTCCAACGCCATCTGCGCCACCGCTTCGCGCGGCTGCCAGTCGGCCATGGGGACAAAACAGTCATCATCGTCGGCAATCGCAGCGCCCGCCGAAAGCGTGGCGAAAACGGCGAGCATTGTCAGTGTCTTCTTCATGCGGCAAACTCCGGATTGCGGCCAATTTCACCAGACCATGCGCCACCAACCTGACAGGTTCCTGAAGCTCGCGGGCTGATGTGCGTCAGTCTCGCGTAAGCTGGATTGTTCAAGATGACTTGTGAAACAAAGGAATCCGACACCCATGCGCATTCTGCTGATCGAGGATGATACCGTTCTGGGCACCGCCGTGCGCGACCAGATCGCCGCCGATGGCCACTCCGTGGACTGGGTGACACGGCTTGATGCGGCGGGCGATGCAATGGCGGTTGCCGCCTATGATCTCCTGCTGCTTGACCTCATGCTGCCCGATGGTCGTGGCATTGGATTTCTGAAGACGATCCGAAATCGGGGGGACGTGACCCCGGTGATCATCCTGACAGCCCTTGACCAGATTTCGGATCGGATCGAAGGGTTGAATGCGGGGGCTGACGATTATCTGGTCAAACCGTTCGACCTGTCGGAACTCACCGCCCGGATCGGATCGGTCGCGCGCCGGTATAGCGGCAATCCAAACCCGATCATCACCCATGGCGCACTCGACATCGATCTTGCCTCCCGCAGCATCCACCGGAACGGCAAACCGGTCCAACTGACCGCGCGCGAATGGGCGCTGTTCGATGCGTTTCTGGCACGCCCGGGTCAGCTGCTGTCGAAAACGCAGCTTGAAGACAAACTTTATGCCCACGGGGCCGAAATCGAAAGCAACACCATCGAAGTCCATGTCAGTCGCCTGCGCAAGAAGCTTGGGGCTGACGTGATACAGACCGAGCGTGGCATGGGTTATCGTCTGGGACCTTCATGAGACTGCCACGTAGCCTCCAGGCCCGTTTGGGGCTGTCATTGGGTATCGGGTTGACGCTTCTGTGGATCGCGACCGCCACGGTGACGGCGGTAAACCTGCGCCACGAAATGGATGAGGTCTTCGACTCCGCCCTGCAAGAAACGGCGCAGCGCCTTCTTCCGCTGGCCGTGCAAGAGATTGTCGGCCGCGAAGATGACGGTGTGACCCAACGCCTTGGCGCGATCCGCGAACATACCGAGTTCTTCACTTACATCGTGCGGGACGCGCGGGGGCGCATCCTGCTGCAATCGCATGCCGCCGATCCGGATATATTTCCTGCCTATAACGGGACGGGCTTCCGTCAGACAGCAACCCACAGGCTTTACAACGAGGATGCCTTGCAGGGCAGCGTTCGCATTTCGGTGGCCGAACCGCTGGACCACCGCGCCACGGTCGCGCGGGAAATCCAGATGGGGCTGGGCCTGCCGCTTCTGGTAGTAATACCGCTTGCGCTGCTCGCCATCGTGCTGGCGGTCCGGGCAGGCCTTGGACCCATTCGCCGTTTTCGCGAACGCTTGGATGCTCGGGATGCGCGCGACCTTTCACCTGTTCCGACGACAGGAATTCCGTTGGAAATTGTTCCGATGGCGACAACCCTGAACGGACTTCTTGGGCGCTTGAAAGAGGCGTTCGACGCCGAACGCAGCTTTGCCGCCAATGCCGCACATGAGTTGCGAACACCGCTCGCCGGAGCCATCGCGCAGGCGCAACGGTTGCAGTCTGAAACAGGTGACCCGGCTGCTGCTGCCCGAGCGGCAGACATCGAAGCCACGCTGAAACGGCTAACACGCCTGTCGGAACGCCTGATGCAACTGGCCCGCGCCGAAGGAGGTCGCCTGCGGCTGGACCAAACCTCGGACCTGCGCGGCATCGCGCAAATTATCGTGGACGAGATAGAGCGCACCATATCGCCGGGGCGCATCGTGCTGACGCTTCCCGAC
>NZ_JBARVQ010000148.1:0-17431 GCF_049646345.1 Albidovulum sp.
GCCTTCAACGGCTACCACATGGGCCAGACCGCCGAGAATGTGGCCCAGAAATGGCAGATCAGCCGCGAAATGCAGGACGAATTCGCGCTGGCCAGCCAGAACAAGGCCGAAGCCGCGCAGAAGGCTGGAAAGTTCGCCGATGAGATTGCGGCCTTCACCGTGAAGACCCGCAAGGGCGACATCGTCGTCGATCAGGACGAATATATCCGCCACGGCGCCACCATTGAGAGCATGCAGAAACTGCGCCCGGCCTTTTCGAAAGAGGGCAGCGTCACGGCTGGCAACGCCTCGGGCATCAATGATGGCGCGGCTGCAGTGCTGCTGATGTCAGCCGATGAGGCGGAAAAGCGTGGACTGACACCGCTTGCGCGCATTGCCTCTTACGCGACCGCCGGGCTTGATCCGTCGATCATGGGTGTCGGTCCGATCCATGCCAGCCGCAAGGCGCTGGAAAAGGCGGGCTGGAAACCGGGGGATCTGGATCTGATCGAGGCGAACGAGGCGTTCGCGGCGCAGGCCTGCGCGGTCAACAAGGATATGGGCTGGGATCCGGCACGGGTGAACGTCAATGGCGGCGCCATCGCCATCGGTCACCCGATCGGCGCGTCGGGTGCGCGCATCCTCAATACGCTTCTGTTCGAAATGAAACGTTCGAATGCGAAAAAGGGCCTCGCCACGCTCTGTATCGGCGGTGGCATGGGCGTTGCCATGTGCCTTGAGCGCCCCTGATCCAAAATTTTTCTGCAAATGCGAAAAACGCGGACGCAATAATGTTGCGTCCGCGAATTCATTTCGGTAACAGGATTTCAAACGCGCTCGCATCATAGGAGGAATCATGTCGAGAGTAGCTCTGGTCACCGGCGGGTCCCGCGGCATTGGCGCCGCGATCTCGGTCGCCCTGAAGAATGCGGGCTACAAGGTCGCTGCCAACTATGCCGGCAACGATGAGGCCGCGTCGGCCTTCACCAAGGAAACGGGCATCCCGACCTATAAATGGAACGTTGCCGATTACGAGGCCTCCAAGGCGGGCATCGCCAAGGTCGAGGCGGATCTTGGTCCGATCGAGGTCGTGGTTGCCAATGCAGGTATCACCCGCGACGCACCGTTCCACAAGATGAGCCCGGAACAGTGGCAGCAGGTTGTCGACACCAACCTAACCGGCGTCTTCAACACCGTTCACCCGATCTGGCCGGGCATGCGCGAGCGTAAATTCGGCCGTGTCATCGTCATTTCGTCGGTAAACGGTCAGAAGGGCCAGTTCGCGCAGGTCAACTATGCCGCAACCAAGGCCGGTGACATCGGCATCGTGCGCAGCCTCGCGCAGGAAGGTGCCCGCGCCGGGATCACCGCCAACGCCGTCTGCCCCGGCTATATCGCCACCGAGATGGTGATGGCGGTGCCGGAAAAAGTGCGTGAATCGATCATCGCGCAGATCCCCGCAGGCCGTCTGGGCGAACCGGAAGAGATCGCCCGCTGCGTGGCCTTCCTTGCCTCGGACGATGCGCAATTCGTCAACGGCTCGACCATCTCGGCCAATGGCGCGCAGTTCTTCGGCTGAAGACCACCGATAACAAAAACAAGAAAGCCGACCCTTCGGGGTCGGCTTTCTATTTGCCTCGAACGGGCTGAAAGGGGCGCACAATTTCCGCGCAACCTCGCGGCTCAAGCACCATCCAGCCCGGAATGTGCATCACATCTGAGATGTGTCAAAGCCTGAACCCAACAAGGTTCAAGGCCAAATCCGCGATCCTTCGATGGATGCGACTGCGTCTATTGAGTTTCGAGTTTACGTTGCATCAGAATCCAAGCCTTTTTTCGTTCGAATTCTGATGCTTGTGATTTCAACCAAAACTCGAAACGATTTAGTGCTGACTGAGACGCGCGATTTCTTCCTTGAGCCGCAGTTTCTGCTTTTTCATGTTTGAGATAGCGAGGTCGTCATAGCCCGGGCTGCGCTGTGCATCCTCTACGGCTTCTGACAAATGTTGGTGTTTCCTTTGAAGTTCCTGCAGGTGCGAACCAAGCGACATCGGGGTCTCCTCTCCTGTGGACTCTGTAACAATCCCATCACAATAGTTGAGTCGTGTCACGCCCGAAGGACAAAGAATTTGAGGAAATAGTCAAACAGCAGCGGAACTCTGCCATTCGGGGTCAGGGCAGCAGGTTCAAAGCCGCGCCATCGCGCAGGATTGCCCGCGCCTCCTGGGTCAGATCATCGCCATCGCGCAGATGTGCGGCCCCGGCGTGCAGAACAAGGGGCGGCATCAGTCTGAACGCGCCGCGTGCGCCTTTCCGCGCCTGCAGAATGACCCGCCCGGCAGGCCGACCGGTGCGCGGCGCGATTGGCAGAAGTAACAGGTCGCCCGCCCGATCGTCCAGCGCCCGGACAAGATCGGGCACCCTTTCAGCGGCCTGAATGACGGTCAGATACCCACCCGGACGCAAACGGCGCAGGGCGGCATCCATCCAGACGGCAAGCGGTGTCGCCTCGCGTTGCGCGCGTTCGCGACCGGCATCGGCGGCCGGGGTTCCGCCTTCAGCCGCGAAATAGGGGGGGTTGGCGATAACGTGATCGAAGCTGAGCGCCCGCAGATCCTTTGGCGGCGCCTTGAGATCGCCCTCGAATACCGTCATGGATTGCCCGTTGGCGTCGGCATTGCGCCGTGCAAGGGCGGCGTAATCTGCCTGAAGCTCCAGCCCCGAAAGCATCAGCCCGGCGATCCGCGCGCCCAGACAAAAGCTCGCCACACCCGCACCGCAGCCAAGTTCAAGAACACTCTGCCCCGGCCTGGCAGGCACCGCCGCTGCCAGCAGAACCGGGTCCATCGCCGCGCGGTAGCCGTTCAGAGGCTGAAAAATCCGAAGCCGTCCGCCGAGGAAGCCGTCACATGTCAGGTTGGTATCGGCAAACATCCTAGCCGTTCGCCTCGATCCCGTTTTCCTTCAATATGGCCTGCGCCATGAACAGATCGCGGTCCACCACCATCAACCGGCGCGGCAAAATGCCTATGGACCCTTCGAGCACGCTCATGTGGACGTCCATCTGAAAGCTCGTTATACCCTCATCGTCGAGAAGAGCGGTCACGAATGCGATCAGTGTCGGGTCATTGGTTCTGAGAAGCTCTTTCATATTCCAAGACTTAAACGGTATGCTTTAGGGTTTGTCGAGAGAACAAGAGACAGGGATGAGTCTGGACAACGCCGTGCAGAAACCGATCGACAGGCTCAGCGCCCATCTTGCGGGCGATATGGAGGCCGTGAACACGCTGATCCGCCGGCGTATGGCGTCTGAGCATGCGCCCCGCATCCCCGAGGTGACCGCCCATCTGGTTGAAGCGGGTGGCAAGCGCCTGCGGCCGATGCTGACGCTCGCCGCCGCGCGGATGCTTGGCTACACCGGCGACCATCACGTCCGGCTGGCCGCGACGGTGGAGTTCATCCATACCGCGACGCTTCTGCATGACGATGTGGTCGATGAAAGCGCCCAGCGCCGGGGGCGGCCGACGGCAAATTTGCTGTGGGACAACAAATCCTCGGTTCTGGTCGGCGACTACCTGTTTTCGCGGTCCTTCCAGTTGATGGTCGAAACCGGCTCGCTCCGCGTGCTCGACATCCTCTCGAACGCCTCGGCGACGATTGCCGAGGGCGAGGTGTTGCAGCTTTCCGCCGCACAGGACCTGCGCACCGATGAATCGGTCTATATGAAGGTGATCCGCGGCAAGACGGCGGCGCTCTTTTCGGCGGCGACCGAGGTCGGCGGCGTTATCGCGGGCGCGCCCGAGGATCAGGTGCGCGCACTCTTCACCTATGGCGACGCGCTGGGGATCGCTTTCCAGATCGTCGACGACCTTCTGGATTACGGCGGAACCAGCACGGTGATCGGCAAGAATACCGGCGATGATTTCCGCGAACGCAAGCTGACGCTGCCGGTGATCAAGGCGGTGGCGAAGGCATCGGCCGCGGAGCGCGAGTTCTGGCGCCGGGTGATCGAAAAGGGAGACCAGCGCGAGGGCGACCTCGATCACGCCATGGCGCTGATGACGCGCCACGGTACGATGGAGGCGACGCGGGACGAGGCGCTGGCATGGGCGGCAAAGGCAAGGGACGCGCTGACCGCCCTGCCCCCGCACGCCTTGCGCGACATGCTTTCGGACCTTGCCGACTACGTGGTGGCCCGCGTCAGCTGATACCCGTCATCACGGTATCTCGGTTTGAGATTCTGCTACCGTGATTTTGCAGACCTTGTCCTTAGCGCAACACAAGCCGGGCTGGCGCCTGCCCGTGGGATGGCGCAGCGACCGAAATTCGGGGCAGTTTATAGCTGCAAAGCCCCTTCACCCTCATGCGAAGCGCGCGGCCTCAGAAGCGCCAGCCCGCCGGGACGGGCAGGCGCTCGCCCGGCGCCTTCGGCTTGTTTCCGGGCGAATGGCAGTGTCCGCAAAGGCCCTGAACCGACGTTCATACCCCAAGCGTTACCCGATCACCCCATCTGGTGGTTGGGCGTCGAGCGGGAAATCTCCAGTTCCGCCTCATCCATATCTTCGGGAATGCCCTCGAAGAGCGGGGTCGAGAGATAGCGTTCGCCGGTATCGGGCAGCATGGCGAGGATGACCGAACCCGGCGCAGCTTTTTCGGCGATACGGATTGCGACGGCAAAGGTTGAACCGCCGGAAATACCGGTGAAGATGCCTTCCTTCTGTGCCAGCTTGCGGGCCCAGTCGATGCCTTCGGGGCCGGGCACGGGGATCAGCTCGTCATAGAGTTTCTTGTCCAGCGCCTCCTGCAACACTGCTGGAATGAAATCCGGGGTCCAGCCCTGTATCGGATGCGGCGCAAATGCCGGATGGCTGGACGCAGGCGCATTGTCCGCCCCGCGCTCCTGCGCCGTCCCGCTTGCCACCAGTGCGGCATTTGCCGGTTCGGTCAGGATGATCCTGGTTTCGGGCCGTTCCTTGCGCAGCACCCGACCAACGCCGGTGACGGTACCGCCGGTGCCATAGCCGGATACGAAATAGTCGAGCCGTTGGCCTTCGAAATCGCCAAGGATCTCACGCGCGGTCGTTGCCTCATGAATATCGGCATTGTCCTTGGTCTCAAACTGGCGGGCAAGGAACCAGCCGTTCTTTTCGGCAAGTTCAACGGCCTTCTGGTACATGCCAAAGCCCTTCTCGGCCTTCGGGGTCAGCACTACCTTGGCCCCCAGCATGCGCATCAGCCGGCGACGTTCGACCGAGAATGTCTCGACCATGGTCACGACCAGCGGATAGCCCTTTTGCGCGCAAACCATGGCAAGACCGATGCCGGTATTGCCCGATGTCGCCTCGACCACTGTCTGGCCGGGCTTCAGCCGCCCCTCGCGTTCGGCTGCCTCGATGATGTTCACCGCCAGCCGGTCCTTGACCGAAGCGGCAGGGTTATAGGCCTCGGCCTTGACATACATCGTCACATGATCGGGGCCAAGATTGTTGACCCGGATCACCGGCGTATCGCCGATCGTGTCGAGCACGCTGTCAAAAAGCCGTCCGCGTCCCTTGGTCGTCCTGATGCTGCCGGTCATGTCATGTCCCCCGTTCCTGATCGCTGCCCCGTCAAGATGGGGCTTTCCAGAGGGAACTTATAGGATGCGGACAATGGGCGGGACAAAAAAGAACACCCTCCGCCGAAACGAAGGGTGCAGGGAACCGAATAGGGTCTGGCCGGACACGGCCGAAACCCGCGTTCAGCCGTGACGGCTCTTGTGGCCGATATTGTAGTAATTGCCGGTGCGGGTCTGGAGGTACGGGGTCAGCGGGATTTCTTCCTGCTTCAGGAAGCCCTGCCCCGGCAGCTTGCCTTCCCGCACCATCTCGATGACCGCCACGACCGAGGCCGAGGTCGTCCAGGCAATCGCCGTCCGCCGCTTGCCGCCGATTTCCAACGGGTAGTAGGCGCGCACGAACTCCTTGCGCTTCAGTTGACCTTCCACCCAACCTTCGGCCGCGACATGGACATAGACGATATCCTCATCGACCGGCGGCTTCGCGTGGGTCAGGATACGGCCCGCTTCCGCCCGGTTTTCGCGCATCAGAAGTTCGTGGAAGAAGAAGTTCATCAGTTCCACATGGCCGGGATAGCGCATGGTCTTGTAATCGAGGTTCTCGATCTTGTCGGCATAGGTCTCGCACATTGTGCCAAGGCCGCCAGAGGTGGTGAAGGCCTCAAGCTTCACGCCGTCGATATAGATCGTCTCCAGCCATTCCATCGCCGAGACGGTCTTGTGCACGCCCTCCTCGATCACCTCGCAGTCGTTGAGGTATTCGTTGACGACGCCCTCGGGCGACCAGTTGAAGGCATAACCCAGAAGCCCGGTCGGGTTCTGCGGCAACGCACCGACGCGCAGGCGGATCGAGCGGACTTTGTCGAACATATCCGCCAGATGCGCGCCGACAATACCGACGAAACCGGGCGCAAGACCGCATTGCGGCGCCATGATGCCCTTTGAGGTTTCGGCAAGGCCACGGATATGCTGGGTCGTCGGCACATCTTCGGTCAGGTCGAAATAGTGAAGGCCAAGTCCATGGGCGACGGTCGAAACACCGATATTGAGGTGATAGGGCAGGCAGGACAGAACCGCCTCCTGATCCTTCAGGATCGCAGACAAAGCATCCTTGTCGGTCAGGTCGGCGGTGCGGGTCGGGAACGGGCAGCCCGAAACCTCGCGCGCATCGACGCCAGTGACGGCAAAGCCCGCCTCGGCCAGCAGCTCTGCGGCCAGATGGCCGACCTTTCCGAGGCCGAGAACGGCAACCTTGTTGAACGACATGATCCGCTTCCTTTTCTTGTCTGAAACCTCCGGCCTGCCGCCGGTTCACCGTCACAATCACCCGGGCGGCTGGCGATTTCTTCGGGTATTCCGGCGATTTTGGCAGGGGAACACAGAAAAGTGCCGGGGCGGTCAGTCATTCTGCCGGACCGCTTGGGCGAAGGTCTTGGCAGGCAATCCGCAGATCAGTCTCGACCATGGCGGCCTTGTTCCGAAAGGCCGTATGTCAGTACCGCAAGAGAACGATCAATCGCCCCTGCCGCCAGATTGACGCGGCGGGGAACACGGGCCCATTCGCCTTTGAAACGTCTGACTACCGGTCCGTTTGCACGTGGGGGCGCATGGTCGCAACCAGTTCGGCGACCTTGATGCCGAATTTGCGCATCTCGGATTTGTTCATGATGGCGCCGTCACGGGACAAATACATCCAGTCGGTTGCCGTCAGCGTGTGGCCGCCAGATTCTGGCGGTAGCACGATCTTGTAGCGCAGCATCACGGTCGCCCCCGACACGATCCCCTGCGCCTCGCCCACGATGTCATCCGCTGTTGCGGTGAACGTATTGTCGGGGCCGAGTTTCAGATACCATTTTCGGTGCTGCTCGACGCCATTCGAATAGACGAAGTGCTCACTCAGGGTGCCGGTATCGCCATCCCACTCACCGACCATTTCAGCGACGAACGTATTGGTCATCCTGCCGGTCGGTCCATAGATCACGCCCTCTGAGAGGATGGAACCCGAGAGATGTTCCTTGAGGGAAAAGGCCGGTCCGGTGCTGGCATAATCGGCGGGTGTCTGGGCGCGAAAGCTCAGAAACAGAGACTTTGCGGCGATCCCCAGAACGAAAAGAAACAGGATGACGGCGGCGATTTTCATAGATTTCATTCCCGTGACGGAAGCGCGAGGACCATGCCGATCGCGCAGAGTTTAAGGATGCAGGGCAGGATGGCATAGGCGATGTTGAGAACGGCCAGCGCATCCGGGTCATTGATCTGGCCGGGGACAAAACCGCTCTGACCAAGCAGCGGAAGAACGGTAAAGGCCGCCAGCGCAAGCCCGAGCTTTCCGGCAAAGGACCATATGCCGAAGGCGGCCGATGCATTCAGCCCGGCCGAGGTCAGCGCAACCGAGAACATGGCAGGCAGTATGACCATATCCGCGCCCAGCGCTGCCCCGGACGCGATGCAGATCAGGGCGAACCCCGAAAGGTTTCCGGGCGCGAGGAAGGCCGCGCCGACAAAACCCAGAACCGCAAGCGGCATGGCGATCAGCAGCGTTGCCTTCGGGCCAAGCCGATGGCTGGCCCGGGTCCAGACCGGAACACTCAACCCCGCAGTCAGGAAGAACAGCACCAAAAGCGGTCCCGCCTTGCCGGTCAGGCCAAGGCGATCCTCGACGAAGAACAGAAAGAGGGTCGAGGTGATGGCCACCGGCAGGCTGTTGACCAGCGCAAGCACAAGCAGCCGCAGCGCGCCCGCCCGCGCCATGCCGGACAGGGACAGCGCTTCGCCGACGATCGGCGTCCGACGCCAGATGGGAAGTGTCAGAACACCGGCGAGGACCGCGATCAGACCCAGAAGCACACCGAAAGCGGGATAGCCCTGGGCCGCCGCCCCCATGGCGAACAGGATCGACGGTGCAATCGCCGCGATGACGACACCAGCCAGCATCCCGCCTTCGCGAAAGGCCGCCAGCGTCATCAGGTCTTGCGGCTCGGGGCGCTTGGCCAGCGTCGCGCTGCGCCCGTAAAGCAGAATCGTGCCAAGGCTGTAGGCCGAGAATAGAAGGATGAGGATCACCACCAGTTCCGTGACCACTTCCGGTCCGGGCCGCAGCATGAACAGCAATGGAAACCCGATCGCCAACCCGCCAGCGGCAGCCATTGCAAACAGGCTTTGCGCCTGCGGCCACCGGTCTATCGCCCAGCCGAGCAGCGGATCCTGCACCAGATCAATCAGGCGGATGATCAGTAGGACGGTTCCGATTGTTCCAAGTGCGATACCAAGTTCAACGGACGCAAAGCGCGGCAGATGGATATAGAGCGGGATACCGGCAGCCGCCAGCATGAGCGCATAAAGGCTGACCCGGGGGTAAACCATCACGGGCCACGCAGCTTGCGGGTAAAGGCTGGCGAACGGGTGTTGTCGCCCAGAAAGATAGCCATGAACCGATATTTGATCCGGGGATGGGACAGCGCGCACATGCGACGGTCATTGCGCCAGAACAGGACCTCATCAGGGCCATTGGATACGGCGAGATACCGGTCGCCTTTGCCGACATCGTCGTAGCATTGTTCAAGCTGACCCTTCACTGGCAGGGATACACCGGTACGGCTGAATTCCCGCAACGTAGACGTCACCAGTTCCGCCTCGGTCAGTCTGCGCAGATAGGTGAGTTCAAGCGCCAGATCCTCCTGCCAGTCAAGCGCTTTGCCACCGGGCGTGTAAAGACGCGCCTGATACAGCGGCAGCTCGAAGAAGCGCAAAGTTGCCTCGCCCCGAAGCTCGGCACCGGGCAGAGCTGAGGACACCGGCGTGGCGCAGGCGATCACCGGGCAGAGAAGCAGCACCAATGGCAGCAGGAACCTAGGCATGGGCAAGTTCCACCTGCACCACATTGGTATGTCCGACGGCGAAGGACGCGGCGCAGATCTCAAGATAGTATTTCCAGTTGCGGAAGAAGGCCTCTCCATATCCCAGTTCCGCGATCCGCTGCTTTTGGGCGGACAGACCCCCGGACCAGATGCGGCAGGTTTTGGCATAGTCCTGACCGAACGCGAAACTGTCGCGCAACTGCAGGCCCGCATCCTGCGCCTGTTGGGCGATCACCGTATCGGACAACAGCATGCCGCCCGGGAACACATATTGCCGGATATAGTCCGAGGATGTCCGGTAGGTTTCAAAAAAGCTGTCAGCCACCGTTATGATCTGCAACAAGACGCGACCGCCCTCGGCAAGGTTTCGTTTCAGGGTGCCGAAATAGCTTGGCCAATAGCGTGCGCCGACCGCCTCGATCATCTCGATAGAAACGATGTTGTCATACTGTCCGTGAATGTCGCGGTAATCCCTGAGCTGGATATCCGCGCGCCCGTCAAGACGGCATTCCGCATAGCTTTGCTGGTTGCGAGAGATCGTGACGCCGGTCACGTCTCGGCCGTCGCTTGCGGCCTGTTCCGCGAAACCGCCCCATCCGCAGCCGATTTCCAGCACCCGTTCACCATCGCCCAGCCGCGACAGGGCGCGGGCATTCTTGCGCTGCTGCGCGCGGCCGAGGTCATCATCGCCTTCGGCAAAAAGGCCGGAGGAATAGGTCATCCCATCGTCGAGCCAGAGCTGGTAGAATTCATTGCCGACATCGTAATGCGAGCGGATGTTGCGGGTCGCCCCACGGCGCGAATTGGCGCGCAGGACCGTATCGACAAGACGGAACTTCGCGCGGGTGAAAGGACCTGCATGATCGTAGGCACCAAGCTCATCGCGATTGCGCATCGCGACCGTCATCAGCGTTTCGACCGAGGGCGTGTCCCACAGGCCTTGAACATAAGCCTCACCCAGCCCGACCTGACCCTCTGCCGCCATTGCAGAGACGGCGGACCAGTCGCGAATGATCATCTCGGCCTCAGGCCCGCTCGTACCGAAATGGAACCTGTCGCCCTCGGGCGTGTGCAGCGTCAGCTGCCCGTCACGCAGACGCTCGCAGGTCGACAGGAACTGCGATTTCAGCGCTCGGTTGGTCAGATACATTGTCGATGTCTCTCTGCTGATGGTCTTGGTTGATCATGCGGACGATGCGCATGGCGCTTGCGATGCCGTCCTCGTGAAAGCCGTTCCGGTTATAGGCGCCGACGAACCAGGTGTGATTTTCCCCCTGCATCGCCCGAATACGCTCCTGCGCCCGAAGGGCAGCCCGGTCGAATACCGGGTGGGAAAACTCCACCTCGTCATAGATGTGCTTCTGAGGGATGTCGCAGGACGGATTTAGCGTCACGAACAACGGATCGTTGTCGGGGATGTTCTGCAGCCGGTTCATCCAGTAGGTCACACCGACATTGCCACCCTGCGATCGATAGACCCAGCTTGACCAACTGGCGCGCCTTTTGGGCATCTGGTTCGGATCGCGGTGCAGAACCGCCCAGTTCGGTTGATAGCGGATACTGCCAAGCGCTGCGGATTCCGCAGCGGTCGCCGCTGTACCCAAGATCGTCAGCGCCTGATCGGTGTGGCAGGCAAAGATCACCTCATCAAAATCCTCGGCTTCGCCGGACGCGGCTTGAACCTTCACGCCGAAGGAGAACCGCCCGACATCAGTCACCGGCTGTCCGGTCCGGATCTTGCATCCTTGCCGCACTAGCGCCGCTTCCAGGCGGCGGACATATTCGATGCTCCCCCCCTTTACGGCCCACCATTGATGCTTGCCGGAACCCGCCAGCAAGGCGTGGTTTTTGAAAAAGCGCACCAATGATCGTGCCGGAAACTCGCCGACCTTGTCAGACGGCGTGGACCAGATCGCCCCGCACATCGGCATCAGGTAATTGTCGCGAAACCATGGGCCCAAGCGAAGTTCATCCACGAGCTCGCTGATGGTCTTTTCATCGTCACCGGCAGCGCTTTCAGCTTCCTTTCCGAAACGGATGATATCCGCGATCATCTTGTAATAGGCCGGGCGGAGAAGATTGCGTCGCTGCGCGACAATGCTGCGCAGAGTGTTCAGCCCGTATTCGATGCGGCCGTTGTCGATGCTTGCCGCAAAGCTCATCTCGCTCTTCACTACCGGCACGTCAAGCTCTCGGAACAGCCGGGTCAGATAGGGATAGGTGACGTAGTTGAAAACAATGAAACCGGTATCCACCGGCTGATCGCCATTTTTTCCGGCCAGAACCGTTCGTGCATGCCCGCCAAGACGAGGCTCTGCCTCGAACACGGTCACATCGTGGGACCGTGAAAGGTAGTAGGCCGCAGAAAGGCCCGAAATGCCGCCGCCAATAACAGCAATACGCTTGCGGTCCGAACACTCGTGATCGAACATATATCCACATCCCCTCGTGCTTTTTATCTGAATACGTACGAAGCTTGCCCTTGGATCAAACACGGCGATCGGCTGGCGTTGTTGAGTGATCCAAATCCGAACGGCGGCCGTATAGGCTAGGTCATGATTGAGCATATTCAGGGTCAGACCACGCATGCCCGGCGCGGAGCGCTACGAAACGCCTTCCGCTATGGCGTCGACTATCTTCTGTTCGATCAGGATGCGGCAGAGCGTCCATGGCTTCTGTCCCGCAATCGCTTCAATCTCTGGTCACTCCGGGACCGGCACAATGGCGGTGAGCGAAACGCCGGATGTGGCTTCGACTGGTTCCGTGCAGAATTGACGACACGTGGTTTCCCGATTGAGGACGCGCAGCTTTTGCTTTTGACGCAACCCAGTTTTCTCTGGTTTCACTTCAACCCGGTCAGCTTCTGGATCGCGCTGCGGCACGGCAAACCCTGCGCTTTCATTGCCGAGGTCAACAACACATTCGGCCACAGGCACTGCTACTTCTGCGCTTTTGACGACTTTCGCCCGATCGGTGCCAATGACGCCATCATTGCAGCCAAGCTGATGCATGTGTCGCCGTTTCAGAAAGTGGCCGGGCAATACCGGTTCAACTTCACCCTGTCTGAAGATGCCATCCGTATCCGGATTTTCTACGGGAACGACGCGGACGGGGTGATCGCAACGCTAAGCGGTGCGCGCCGCCCTGCCACCAGCGCGTCTCTGCTCTGGGCCGCTTTACGTCGGCCATTCGGCGCGGCGCGGGTGGTGGCGCTGATCCATTGGCAGGCACTGATCCTGTGGTGGAAACGCGCACCGTTTCTCAAGCCGCCTCCACCGCCCAAGGCGCTGGTTTCTAATGGCGCAACAGTGCAGGGACGCAGGGAATGACGGAGTTTAGCGGCAAGACCTACTGGCTCATCGGGGCGAGCGAAGGCCTTGGCCGGGCTCTGGCCCGGCAGTTGGACCGCGAAGGCGCGCGGCTGATCCTGTCGGCGCGGGATGAGGGGCGGCTGATCTCACTCGCGGCCGATCTGGCCGAGGCACGCGTCGTTGCCTTCGACGTGACGGATCATCAGGCCGTCCGGAGCACGGTGGCCTCTGTCGGGCCGGTTGATGGGATCATCTATAATGCCGGCGCTTATACGCCCATGCGGGCGACAGAATGGGACACAGATGCCGCGCTGACGATGTGCGACGTGAACTTCATCGGCGCGATGCGGGTTCTGGGACAGGTCGTGCCGCAGATGGTCGGTGCCGGGCGCGGTGATATCACCCTGATCGGCTCACTCGCCGGGTATCGCGGTCTGCCCGCCGCAATCGGCTATGGTGCCAGCAAGGCCGCATTGGTGAGCCTTGCCGAAACCATGCGACACGATCTGAAAGGCAGCGGCGTTGTGGTTCGCCTCGTCAATCCCGGCTTCATCCGGACCCGCCTGACCAAGAAAAACAGTTTTCGCATGCCGATGATCATGACACCCGAGGCGGCGACGGAACATGTCGTGCGGGCCATGCGGTCACGCCGTTTCCGCACGGATTTTCCAGCGCCGTTTTCGTGGCTGATGAAGGCCCTCGTTTTCCTGCCGGACATCCTTGTTTACCGCGGGCGGTAGGGTTCATCAGACTGGCACACAAGCGCCACGCGGACCGCAGGTGCGGCCTGGGCTGGATTAGGTCTGATCTCTGTTGCGAAATGAATAAACCGATGCTGCGGTGATCCGGCAGCATCGGTTCTGTTTTCGTCTTTCAGTCGAATGCGAACGGCTGCTCAGCCGGTCAGTGGCAGGCAGGGCGCTGGCCCGGCAGCAGGACTTTGTCGACAACATGGATCACACCATTGTCGGCCATGATGTCGGCAACGACGACATTCGCCATCTCGCCGGTGCCGTCAGCGATCGAGACACCACCACTTCCCGCCGTAATGCAAAGGCGTTCACTGGCCAGGAGCGGCTTGAAATAGTTCGAACCGGACGGGATCATGCTGGCCGTCAGTTTGCGATCATCCACGTGATAGAGCAGCACATTGGTCAGTTGCCCTTTGTTCGCGGGCTCAAGCAGCGATTCCACCGTTCCAGCCGGCAGCGCTGCAAATGCGTCGTTCACTGGCGCATAGACGGTGAAAGGGCCCGGCCCGGACAGGGTTTCGGCCAGACCGGCGGCAGTGACGGCCGCGACGAGGGTCGAGAACCGTTCGTCACCTGCGGCGATCTCAACGATGTTTGCGGCCTGCACCGCAGTTGCGGAAACGGCAATTGCACAAGCGGCAGCGGCGATTTTCAGATTGGATTTCATGTCTTGGTCTCCGTGTTGGCGGGCCTCTGCGCCCAGTCTGATTCAACGTTCGTACTAAGGGTACGGAAGGGATCTGAACGCGGATCATCAACTCACGGATTCGTGATCTAAGATATTGAATATGAAACGAAAAATAACCTCCGGACGCGCCGGAGGCCCTGCCCCAATACGGGATTTTGCAATCAGATTCGGAACAGCGGCTGCAAGAGGCGCGGCAGAAGCGCGCGGAAGTGAAGCGGCGCATCCGTCGCTGCCAGACAGATGCAGGCATCGCCGGGTCCGGCCACTGGCGTGTGGTCCAGTTCCTCGTCCGCGACTTCAAGATCGCCGACACCGAAGACCCCGGTTTCGTCTGTAAAACTGCCCTGCAGCACCAGGGTCAGTTCCAATCCGTTGTGGCCGTGGTCGGGAACCGCCTGCCCCGGCGGAATGTAAATCAGACGCACCGAGCCGGTTTCGTCCGCTGTGAGGATATCCTGACGCACCCCCGCACCCAGCGACTTCCACTTCGGTGCGCGTCCTTTCAAGACCTCCATCACGGGCCCGGGATAGATGCCAGAACGCTTCTGCACAGGCTCGGATGTGAATGGCGCATCAAGCTGTGCGAGGATATCGGCCTTCACGCTGCCCGAAAGCGCGACCGCATCGACCGTCTCCAGAACCGCCCCGCCCGCAGATTGATGTGCTTCCAGCGCCACAC
This sequence comes from Albidovulum sp., assembly GCF_049646345.1. Classification (GTDB taxonomy): domain Bacteria; phylum Pseudomonadota; class Alphaproteobacteria; order Rhodobacterales; family Rhodobacteraceae; genus Albidovulum. The sequence goes on from NZ_JBARVQ010000148.1 coordinate 14,824, forward strand.
GGCATTGGACGCAGAGCGACACATGGCTGGCCACGACCAGCGCGAAGGGTTGCGGCAACGAACCGGCAGCATAGGCGGCCAGCATGCCATCTGGTGTGTGATGGGTGATCGCAGACATTCAACGCATTCCCTTGAGTTCGTGCCTCAGCCGCTCCAGCCCCAGCCGGATGCGCGATTTGATCGTTCCCAGCGGCAAACCCGTCTGGGCGCTGATCTCTTGATGGGTCAGTTCACCAAGATAGGCCTTCTCGATCATCTCGCGCTGCTCGTCAGAGAGCCGCGCGAGGGCATTCTTCAGTTCCGTTGCTTCCTGTTCCAATGCCAGGATCTGGCTGGCATCAGGCTCGGCCTCGGGATCTTCGATCAGTTCTTCCGGCTCTGGCCGGCGCTCTTTGCGCAGGATGTCGATCTGGCGGTTGCGGGCGATCTGATAGATCCAGGCAGAGACCTGCGCGCGATGAGGATCGAACATCTCGGCCTTGCGCCAGACCGTCAGCATGACGTCCTGAACGATTTCTTCGGCCTGATGCGCCGGGGTGCCCGATCGCATGATCATCCCTTTCAGGCGCGGCGCAAAATGGTCAAACAATGCCGAAAAGGCATCCCGATCGCGTTTGTCCCGTACTGCGAGCATCCACACAGTCTGCTGCGAGATTTCGGCCCTTGGTTTCGACACCAGTCTGCTTTCAAGTCGAGGCACCAAGGGCACATAACGACCGGTGCGCGGGATATCGAGGTTCAGGGCCAACATACCTCAAATACGAGGCAGCGCACCAACTGGATCACTTTCTGATGCAATCTTACTTAAACATGCCCGCCGGGTAGGGCCATCCGGTTCTCTCGAAAGTAAAGTCCTGCGGTTTCACCTTCAGTTGGCGGTCATTTCCTCAGCCGATGAGAAGCAGCGAAAGCGCAGGCAGTGCGATCAGCAGGCCGAGCCGGATCAGATCCGCAATCCAGAACGGCAGAATGCCTTTGAAGATGGTCGCAAGCGGCACGTCGTGCAACACGCTGCGCAGTACGAAGACGTTCAGCCCGATGGGCGGTGATATCAGGCTGATCTCCGTCACGACCACAACCAGAATACCGAACCAGATCGCGACATTGGTCGGATCACCCAGCCACCCGGCTCCGAAATCCAGCGACATGACGAGCGGGTAGAAAACAGGCACCGTCAGCAGGATCATCGACAGGCTCTCCAGCACCGCGCCAAGCACGAGGTAGATCAGCACCAGAACGAAGATGACCGTGAAGGGCCCGATATCCATTGCCGAAACCCATTCAAGGATCGCTGCCGGAAGCCCCGCATAGCTGACGAAATTCGAAAAGATCTGCGCGCCGATGATCAGGGCAAAGATCATCGCACTCGTCCGGGCGGTATCGACACAGGCGGCAAGCATCGCGGCGAATGTCATGCCGGGGGTTGTCGCGGCGATAAGCGCGGCCGACAACGCGCCGATTGCGGCGGCCTCGGACGGGCTGAAGATGCCGCCATAAATGCCAACCATGATGACCGTGAAAAGCGCGACCACCAGAACCACGCCGCGGATGTCCCGCGCGGTCATCGGGGTCCGGTCGACCTCGGTCGGTGCAAGTTCCGGACGCAGACGGACGGTCACCGCCACCGCGAGAACATACATCACGACCCCAAGCAGGCCCGGCAGGATCCCCGCGACGAAGAGCTTGCCGATATCCGCCTCGGTCAGCAGCCCGTAAATGATCAGCACCACGGATGGCGGAATGAGGATACCAAGTGTGCCACCCGCCGCGATGGACCCGGTCGCAAGACTGTCGGAATAGCCCGCTTTCCGCATGGTCGGCATCGCGACCTTCGACATAGTGGCCGCCGTTGCCAGCGACGATCCGCAGACGGCCGAGAAGCCGCCGCAGGCCACGACCGTCGACATGGCAAGCCCGCCGCGAAGCCGGTGCAGGAAGCGATGCGCGGTCGAGAAGAGCGCGTCAGATACGCCCGATATCGTCAGAAAGTTTCCCATCAGCACGAACAGCGGAATGACCGACAGCGTGAAGGACAGGACCGTGTCGAATGCGGCATTACCAGTCAGGGTCAGACTTGCCTTCCAGGTTCGCAGCAGGGCGAAACCGGCGGTTCCGACGATGATCATCGAAAAGGCTATCGGAATACGGACGAGGACCAGGGCGAAGAGGGCGACGAAGCCAAGAAGGGATGCGATCATTGGGGACTTTCAGGCGCGCGGGTCACGCACAAGGACAAGAACGGCCACGCAAACTGCGCAGAACCCTGCGGCTGTGTAACCGACGTAAGCCAGGGGGATTTGCAGGGAGTTCGTGGTCTGGCCGTATTTCGCCATGCGGCCGGCATATTCGAAGATTTCATAGGCCAGAACCGCGAAGACGATCACACCACTGGCCGTGGCAAGCAGCCCGAGCGCGCGGCGGATATGCCGCGACTTCGGGTCAATGAGTTCAACCTCGATATGGCCGCGCAGACCGGTGGTCAGGGGCAGTGCGGAAAAGACGAAACAGGCGAGCAGGATCTCGGTCAGCTCGAACGCCCCCCGGATCGGCGTGTTGAACAGATACCGCGCAATCACGTCGGCGCCTGTCAGGCACATCATCGCGACCA
>NZ_JBARVQ010000149.1:0-4344 GCF_049646345.1 Albidovulum sp.
CTCTACGGCTCGCCGAAAGCGCCGGTTGAAGCGAACATGGCCGCCGGTTGCGACACGCTTTTCGACATCGATTGGCAAGGCGGCCAGCAGATCCGCAATTCCGCGCTTGGCAAGGATGTCGTGTCGATCTTCATCCTTCCGCCCTCGATCAGCGAACTGGAAGGCCGGCTGAAGGGGCGGGGGCAGGACAGCACCGAAGTGATCGCCGGGCGCATGGCAAAGAGTCAGGCAGAGATCAGCCACTGGGCGGAATACGACTATGTCCTGATCAACGATGATCTGGATCGCGCGGAAGAGGAGCTTCGCACGATCCTGAGCGCCGAACGGATGCGCCGTGACCGCCAGCCGGGGTTGACCGGCTTCGTGCGCGGCCTGAACAAGGAATTCGAGGAGCGGCAATGACGCTGTATGCGCTGGACGGGATCGCACCGTCGGTCCCACAGGATGACGAATACTGGGTCGCCCCCGATGCCAATGTCATTGGCAAGGTGACGCTGGAACCGGGAGCTTCCGTCTGGTTCGGTTCCACGCTGCGCGGAGACAATGAACGGATCGTGCTGGGGTCAGGCAGCAACATTCAGGAAAACTGCGTTCTGCACACCGACATGGGCTATCCGCTGACAATCGGGGCCAATTGCACCGTCGGTCACAAGGCGATGCTGCATGGCTGCACGATCGGAGAAGGCACGCTGATCGGTATGGGCGCGACGATCCTGAACGGCGCCGTGATCGGCAAGGGCTGCCTGATCGGGGCAGGGGCGCTGATCACCGAAGGCAAGGAGATACCGGATGGTGCTCTTGTCATGGGGGCGCCCGGCAAGGTCGTGCGGCAACTCGATGGCCCGGCACAGGCGGCCCTGTTGTCGGCAGCCAAGCACTACCAGGCGAATTTCAAGCGTTATCGCAAAGGCTTGCAGGTGGTAGCAGAATGACCAAGCCGCCAAATTCGATCGTCCGCCGGACGCCATGGCCAGAAAGCTCAAGCCGCCCGGTGGCTACGCCTTTGCAGCCTTCGGTGGTCTACGCCTCGGCAAGCCCCGATGCGCTGGACGCGCAATATGAAGGCCGGGCGAAGGGCTATACCTATGCCCGCGAGGGGCACCCGAATGCCGATGTTCTGGCCCGCAAGATCGACGGGCTGGAGGGCGCATCCGGAGGGCTTATCACCGGGTCGGGTATGTCTGCCATCGCCGCGGCCTTCTTCGGAGTGCTGAAAGCCGGGGATCACGTTATCGGCGCGGACCAACTCTACGGCCGTTCGTTGCGGATGATGAAAGAGGACCTGCCGCGCCTCGGCATCGAAACCAGCTTTGCGGATCCGACTGACCCGGCGGCATTTGCCGCGGCGATCCGCCCGAACACCAGGATGATCCTTGTCGAGGTCGTCTCAAACCCGACATTGCGCGTGGCCGATGTGGCCGGTATCGCGGAACTGGCCAGAGCGCACCGGATTCTGCTGATGGTCGACAATACCTTCACCACGCCGCGTGGCTTCCAACCGTTCGATCATGGCGCCGATATCGTTGTCCATTCCGTGACCAAGCTGCTTTCCGGCCATTCTGACGCGACCCTTGGCTATGTCGTGGCGCCCGACCCGGAATTGCAGGCGGCGATCATGTCGACGGCCGTAACGTTTGGCCTGACGGCGAGCCCGTTTGACTGCTGGCTGGCGGAACGCGGACTGCATTCGTTCGAATTGCGCTATGATCGCGCCGAAGCGAACGCCGCCAGGCTTGCGGATGCTCTGGCGGAAATGTCCAACGTGAATAAGGTGCTCTACCCGATGCGTCCCGATCATCCCGACCACAATCGGGCGGTGGCGTTGCTGGGCGGGCGCGGTGGCAATATGGTCAGTTTTGTTGTCCAGGGCGGGCGCGACGCCGCCAACCGTCTGGTCCAGGCCGCGCCACAGATCGCCTTTGCCCCGACGCTTGGCGACATCGGCACGACGCTGTCGCATCCGGCCAGTTCCTCTCATCGCGCCCTGACGGAAGAGGGCAGGGCGGCGCTTGGGATCGGCGAAGGTTTCTTTCGTGTCTCTGTCGGGATTGAGGATGCCGATCTGCTGATCAGCGAATTTGCCGCTGCGGTCGCCGCCTCTGCCTAGTGCAGGCGGCGGACCTCGGACTTGCCAACATAGATGAATGCCACGTCGAGCGTCGGGCAGAGCGCCCGTATCTCGGCCTGAATCACCTTGGGGTTGGGCATGTCGGGCGCCACCACGCGAAACCGGCCGCGAAAGCCGCTGGCCTGAAGCGCCTGAGCGAGGTCAAGGCAATCAAAGCCCCTTGTCAGGACCGGTGACATCACGATGTCAGGCGTCAGCGTCTGCAGCAACTCGGCGCTGATTTCGTGAAATTCGGCAAAGGCGATCTGGGAATCGGCCGGTAGTGCGCGGCCTGAGCTCACCCACTGCCTGACGTCGCCAACCGCCAGTATGATCGGCCGTGGCCGAGTTTCGTTCTTTGTCTTGCCCGTCTCCAGCCCTAAACCGAAGCCGGGATCATCGTCCAACCGCGCCATGTCGCATCATCCCTCGACATTGCTGGGCTTATAAAATGCCCCTTCGAGGGCAGGTTGGCAAATTGCATCCCTGATTGCAACGCTCATCCAGAGGTTGAAAGAAAGAAAATTGAATCGGCAGAGGGATTTACAAATTCAACGACTTCCAAGACTTTGCGCCCGGTTCATGAGGTGAAGCGAAGATGAAGTCGGGGCAACTGTCGGGTGTGTTGGAGGCGGTCCCTTTACCGCTCTTGCTCGTCGGAGCCGACGAACGGATCGTGTTCGCCAATGCCCGGGCCGTATCCATTTTTGCCAAAGAACTGAATGATCGTCACTACATAGCGGTTTTGCGTCACCCCGCGCTTCTTGACGCGATCGAAGTCGCGTTGCAATCGGGTGAACCACGTCAGGCGATTTATCTCGGTTCCGAAGCCCAAAAGGAGACGACTTATCTGGTTCGCGCCGTGCCTGTTCCCGATGCCTCTGGGCTGTCGGTTTTGGTCAGTTTTGAAGATCAAACCGAAATGCAGGAAGCCGGCAACATGCGGCGGGATTTTGTGGCAAATGTCAGCCACGAACTGCGGACGCCCCTTACGGCGCTGCTGGGATTTATCGAAACGATTCGCGGAGCAGCGCGCGAAGATCCTGCGGCGCGCGACCGTTTCCTGACGATCATGCGGCAGGAAGCGGAGCGAATGAACAGGCTGGTTCATGACCTTCTGTCACTCTCTCGCGTGGAAAGCTCGGAACGCGTGCGGCCAACGGAACTGGTCGATGCGGTCGCTTTGTTGCGCTCTGCGATCACCAGCCTGCAGCAAGCGGCAGAAGACAGCGATGTCACGATTGAGGTGACGATCGAAGGGAAACCCCATCCGGTTCCCGGCGACGCCGACCAGCTGACGCAGGTGTTTTCCAACCTTCTGGAGAACGCGATCAAGTATGGCAGCAAACCCGGCACGGTAAGCGTCCGGGTTTCGGAGACAGATGAGGAACCCGCGCTTCGGGGGCCGGCATTGCGTGTCGATGTCCGAGACGAGGGCGAGGGGATTGAGCCGCTGCATATTCCGCGACTCACCGAGCGATTCTATCGGGTGGACAGTCACAGATCGCGCGAAATGGGAGGAACCGGGCTGGGTCTGGCGATCGTCAAGCATATCGTCAACCGTCACCGGGGCCGACTGAGGATTGCCAGCGAAAGCGGCAAAGGCAGCGTTTTCAGCGTGATCCTGCCAAGAAGCTGACAGGCGATCTAAGTTCACGTCGCGGCAATTCATGGTGTGTCATAAAACTGTTACGCTATTGTCACAAAACCATAGCGCGCGCATACTACGACGCAGCCACTGAGGGGGCAGATGGCCCCCGGGAAACCTACTCAGGAGCTACTTCCATGAAATTCGCGAAACTGACCGCCTCGACCCTGGCGATCGCTGCCGTTTCCGCCACCGCCGCCACCGCACGCGATAATGTGCAGGTTGCCGGTTCCTCGACGGTTCTGCCCTATGCCTCAATCGTTGCCGAGGCCTTCGGCGAAAACTTCGATTTCCCGACGCCGGTCGTGGAATCGGGCGGCTCTTCGGCCGGTCTCAAACGGTTCTGCGAAGGCGTAGGCGAAAACCAGATCGACATCGCCAACGCATCGCGCAAGATCCGCGACAAAGAAATCGCCGCTTGTGCCGCAAACGGTGTGACCGACATCATCGAAGTCCGCATCGGTTATGACGGCATTGTCTTCGCGTCCGACATCAACGGCCAGTCCTTTGCATTCACTCCGTCGCATTGGTTCAATGCCCTGTCGCCGGAAGTGATGGTCGACGGCGCGCTGGTCGCCAACCCCTACAC
>NZ_JBARVQ010000150.1:0-2713 GCF_049646345.1 Albidovulum sp.
CGGCACGGGCGGCGCCGGTCAGGGACAGCGAAAGCGCGAAAGCGCCAAGAATGTGGGCCGGTTTCAACATCGTGACAACTCCTTCAGGACCGCCCATCGCGGCGGCGTTGACTATCTGGCGGCGGGCCCTTACATCGCGATGGTCCAGTGAAGGCCTGCCGTGCCTTTTTCCGCCGCCGTTCTAGGCTTAGCGAGAGTTGGCGGCAAGGCCGCGTTTCACCGGAACGAATTCAGTCGAACCCGAGCGGAGAAAACATGCTGGGCCTCGGAACTATCGCCAAGAAGGTCTTCGGCACGCCGAACGACCGCAAGGTCAAATCGGTCCGCCCGCTGGTGGAAAAGATAAACGCACTTGAGCCGGAGTTCGAACAACTCTCGGACGAGGCGCTGAAGGACAAGACGGAAGAGCTGTCCAAGCGTGTGCAGTCAGGCGAAAGCCTTGACAGCGTTCTGGTCGAAGCCTTCGCCAATTGTCGTGAAGCGGCAAAGCGGGCGCTCGGGCTCAGGGCCTTCGATGTGCAGCTGATGGGCGGGATCTTCCTGCATCAGGGCAATATCTCGGAAATGAAGACGGGTGAGGGCAAAACCCTTGTCGCGACCTTTCCAGCCTATCTGAATGCGCTGTCGGGCAAGGGCGTGCATGTCGTTACCGTCAACGACTACCTTGCCAAACGCGACGCGGAATGGATGAGCAAGGTCTATGGTCAGCTGGGCCTGACCACCGGCGTCGTTTACCCTTTTCAAGAGGCCGAGGAAAAGCGCGAGGCCTACAAGGCGGATGTGACCTACGCGACGAACAACGAGCTTGGCTTTGACTATCTGCGCGACAACATGCGCTCAAGCGTCGCCGAGATGATGCAGCGCGGGCATAACTTTGCCATCGTCGACGAAGTGGACTCTATCCTTGTCGACGAGGCACGGACACCGCTGATCATTTCCGGGCCCAGCCAGGACCGGTCCGAGCTTTACATCACCATCGACAAGTTCATCCCAGAACTGACCGAAGAGCATTACAAGCTGGACGAAAAACAGCGCAACGCAACCTTCAGCGAGGCTGGAAACGAATTTCTTGAACAGCAGTTCTGGGCGACAGGAATCCTGCCAGAGGGTCAGACCCTTTACGATCCGGAATCGACCACGATCGTTCACCACGCGACGCAGGCCCTGAAGGCCCACCGGCTGTTCCAGAAGGACCAGCACTATATCGTCCGCAATGGCGAAGTGGTTCTGATCGACGAATTCACCGGCCGGATGATGCCGGGGCGCCGCCTGTCGGACGGGTTGCATCAGGCAATCGAGGCCAAGGAAGGCGTCAGCATCCAACCCGAGAACGTCACGCTCGCCTCGGTGACCTTCCAGAACTACTTCCGGCTTTACGACAAGCTGGCCGGAATGACCGGCACGGCCGCGACCGAGGCCGAGGAATTCATGGAAATCTATCGTCTTGGCGTGGTCGAGGTGCCGACGAACAAGCCCGTGGCCCGCGTGGACAACCACGATCAGGTTTACCGGACAGCACGCGAGAAACACGAAGCCATCATCAAGCGTGTCCGGAAAGCGAACGAAAAAGGTCAGCCGGTACTGCTCGGCACCACGTCGATCGAGAAGTCCGAGATGCTGGCCGAGATGCTGACCAAGGAAGGCATCAAGCACGCCGTCCTGAACGCCCGCCAGCACGAGCAAGAGGCAAAAATCGTTGCCGATGCGGGCAAGCTCGGCGCGGTGACCATTGCAACCAACATGGCCGGACGGGGCACCGACATCCAGCTTGGCGGCAATGTCGAAATGAAGGTGATGGAGGCGCTGGCCGCCGATCCCGAGGCGCATCCAGATGAGCTTCGCGCCCGGATTGAGGCGGAACATGCCGACGAAAAAGCCAAGGTGATCGAGGCCGGTGGTCTGTTTGTTCTGGCCAGTGAACGCCACGAAAGCCGCCGCATCGACAACCAGCTTCGTGGCCGGTCGGGCCGCCAGGGCGATCCGGGGCGGTCGTCCTTCTATCTATCGCTGGAAGACGATCTGATGCGGATCTTCGGCTCGGAAAAGCTCGATGCGGTGCTCTCGAAGCTCGGCATGGGCGAAGGCGAGGCGATCATCCATCCCTGGGTGAACAAATCGCTCGAACGCGCGCAAGCCAAGGTTGAAGGGCGCAACTTCGATATCCGCAAGCAATTGCTGAAATTCGACGATGTCATGAACGATCAGCGCAAGGTGATCTTCGGCCAGCGGCTGGAGATCATGGAAGCCGAGGATATCGACGAGATTGTGCAGGACATGCGCCATCAGGTTGTGGACGACCTTGTGGATGAATTCCTGCCGCCGCGTTCCTATTCGGAACAGTGGAATGCTGAGGGCCTCTATGCCGCTGCGCTCGAGAAGCTGGCGCTTGATCTGCCGATCATCGACTGGGCCAAAGAGGACGGTGTCGATCAGGACGAAATGCGCGACCGGATCTACAAGGCGTCTGATGAATTGATGTCCGGCAAGGCTGATGCCTTCGGCGAAGACACGATGCGCCAGATCGAAAAGCAGTTCCTGCTGCAGACCATCGATACCAAATGGCGCGAACACCTTGTTACGCTCGAACATCTGCGCTCGGTCGTGGGGTTCCGTGGATATGCCCAACGCGATCCGCTGAATGAATACAAGACCGAAGCGTTCACCCTGTTCGAGAACCTGCTGGACGGGCTGCGTGCTGATGTCGCGCAGAAAC
>NZ_JBARVQ010000151.1:0-12209 GCF_049646345.1 Albidovulum sp.
GGTAGCGCACAAGCTGCGCCGCCCCGGACGGCGCGCCGCCGATCAACGGCCGGACGTGGTCCGCGTAACCGGCAAGGAACGCGGAAATCTCCGGCAGTTTGTGGTCATGGGGGAACGGTGTGTAAAGCGCGTTGGTGTCAGGGTCGAACACCGTCCCGTCATAGCGTTTCGCCAGACGCCGGGTCTTGTTGCCGGGATAGAACCAGATCGCCCCCTCGCGCGGGGCATCCGAACCGTCAATGGCGCTCGACAAATGCAATATCGCGCGGCGCCCACGATCGTAGCGCAGGCGCAGCACTTCCACCTCAGACGCCCCGGTGATGGCGCAAAGCCTGTCCTGTGCCAGTCCATGCAATCCGGGCAGGGCAGGGTCATCAATCGCGATCATTGTGCCGCCTCCGCAATCAGGCTGCGCAGGATTGCCGGGGCGATGTCCGAGAAGGCATAGATCATCGCCAGCCGCAAAAGTGCAGCGCGACGCCAGATCCGGGCCCGCGCCACCGGCAGGTCCGGCATTCCGATGAGCAGACCCCATTCGAAGGTCGCAAGGGATCGTTCCCAGTGAAGCCCCGCGAGAAAGAGATGGGCCTGCAGGTTGCCGGGGTCAAGCGCCGGATCGGACAGCGACAAAGTGTCGAAGTCGAGGATACCCGCCGCTTCCCGGGCAATGACGATCTGCTTTTCATGCAGATCGCGGTGTGTCGGCACGGCCGGCACAGGCCGCAGGTCTTCAAGTTCGCCCATAACCCGGTCCAGAGGATCACGGATCGCGACGGCAAGATCGGGAAAGATCGGGGCGATCCGCCAGAACCATGCCTGAAGAAGCGCGGTTTCAGCCGCAGCGTCGTGGCGCGGCAGGCTTTCAATTGACAGGGATTGCAGCGCTCGGAGGGCTGCCGAGATATCGCGGCAGGCGGAATACCCGTCAAGGCCCGCGAATTCCGGCAGCGTTCCGGCCAGCGGCGCGTAGAGCGCGAGGCCAAGCGCCGGATCCTCCCCCAGAGGCGTCGGGATGCGCAGAGCACACTTGTCCCCAAGGGCATGCCACAGCGCCACATGCCGCGCGAACTGGACCTGACCGGTTTCGCTCTTGACCGAGCGGAGCCGGGCGAAGCGGCTTGTGCCATTGGCGCCGTCGAACCGTAGTACGGCGCGCTTGCCCAGCCGGTGGGCAACCAGATGCGCCGTGACCGGGCCGGGATCGGCGCCCTCGATCCGGGCGATCACTTCGCGCGCGGTCCCGGCGTTATAGAGCAGCTTCAGGCCCGGCAACCGCTCATCAAGCCCGGACAGACGCAGGATGAAGTCGCGGTCGGCAACGATCCGGGCTTCGGGCCGCCCCCCGGCCTGACCGTGGCGGGGTTTGCGAAGCCGCCGTATCGTCGCGGCGGCCTGATCCTCGCCCGCATCGGGCACCCATTCCGCCAGAACCGTCTGCTGCCCCGCCGCATATTGCAACAGCACCGGACGGCGGTCGGAAAAGTGCACGCGCTCCAGCCTTGGCCGCCCGGCACCCGCACCGATCAGCGTTTCTATCGCCCGCTGGCTCGGCCCCTCGCGGAGTTTGGTGCGGAAGGCGTCGGGCAGGTTTCCGCTGGCAATCGCGTTGGCGCTCATGCAGGCCTCGCGATCCCGGCGGGTCCGGTTGCGGCAACAAAACCGCCCTTCTCCAGATGCAGAACCCGGTCGGCGAGGCTCAGGCATTGCGGATCGTGCGTGATAAGCAGCACTGTCCGTCCGCGGGTGGCGGTGCGCAGCTCCGCCATCAGCGCCCGCGCCGTGGCTGCATCTAGCCCGGTCAGCGGCTCATCAAGGATCAGGATCGGCGCATCGCGCAGGATCGCCCGCGCGATGGCGATGCGCTGGCGCTGACCGCCCGACAGGGTTTCGCCCCGTTCGCCGACGATGGTATCGTAGCCTTGCGGCAGTGCGCGGATGAAGGCATCCGCCCCCGCAGCGCGGGCTGCGGCGATGATGTCGTCCTCGGTGGCGCCGATCCGGCCATAGGCGATGTTTTCGCGGATCGTTGCGGCAAAAAGCACCGCCTCTTGCAGAACGACGGCAATGTTCTGGCGCAGGCTGTCGAGCGTGAAGTCCCGGATATCAGTGCCGTCGATGGTAACCTGGCCGGCAACCGGATCGTAGAACCGCATGATCAGCTTGGCGACAGAGGATTTTCCAATGCCGCTTGGCCCCAGAAGGGCCACAACCTCGCCCCGGCTGATCGTCAGGTCCGCCTTTTCAAGAACCATCGGCGTATCCGGGTAGGCAAAGCTCACACCGTCAAGCGCCACCTCACCCATCAAACGCCCGGCCTCGACCGCATCCGGGCGTTCGGCCACATCGGGTTGAAGATCGAAGATCTCCAGCAGCCGCTCGCCGCTTGCCGTGGCCTTGGCGATGCGCGAGGTCATGGACGCCATCTTGCGCACGGGTTTGTAAAGCGTCGACAGATAGGCGGTAAAGACCAGAAGATCGCCCGGGCTGATGGTTCCGGCCCGAACGAGGATGACACCGTACCAAAGGACGACACTTGTCCCAAGCGCGAGCAGGACCTGGTTGATCCGGTCCATATGCGCGGCAAGCCGGGTCGTCTGCACGCCAGCTTCGGCCGAGGATGAATTCTGCCGCGCGAAGCGATCTTCCTCATAGGCTTCGCGGGCAAATCCCTTCACGACATTGATGGCGGAAATGCCTTCCGTCATGACGACGGCGATCATGCCCTCTTTCTTCCGCTGCTGCCGGGCGGCCCCCTTGATCCGGTTGCCGAAATGCCGTGTCAGCAACCAGAGTGCCGGCAGGATGATCAGCGCGACCAGCGTCAGCCGCCAGTTCATCAGGGCCATGATGGCGAGGGTCGAGAGGATGACGAGGAACCGCGCCGCGAAGAACACGACAGCATCAATCAGAAGATCGCGCATCAGCCGCACATCGCCGGTCAGGCGTGCGATAATCTCTCCGGTCGAGGCGGTGTCGTGAAAGCTGTGCGACAGGCGCTGGATGTGGCAGTAAAGGTCCAGCCGGATCGCGGCGACGACCTTCTGGCCGACAGCGGCGATCAGATAGGACTGAACATAAGCCGCAGCCCCGCCGACAAGCGCGAAGAGCAAAATCGCGATGACCGAGACCGCGAGCAACCCGTTACCTGCACCGAAGCTTGCAATCAGCGAGGCAGTGACGCTGTCGGGCTCGGCCTGCGGAATGAGGATGCCATCAAAGACGATCTTCAGCGGCCAAGGCCTGAACACCTCTGATGCAGCCACACCGATCATGGCCAGCCCGCCAAGGATCAGCTTTCGCCGATGCGGACCAAGATGCGGCCCCATTCGCCGGAAAAGCCGCCAGAGTGCGCGCGGCTCTACCCTGTCGCTGCGTCGGCTCATGCTGCTGTCCTTTGCTTTTCAACCGGCGCGATGACCCGGCGGGCGTTTTCCGTCCAGTCATGCTTCCGGCCCTCTGCGGCAGCGGCCTGTGACATGGCCGCACGCCGGGAAGGGTCGGCGTGAAGGGTTGCAAGGGCTCTGGCCAGCGCGCCCGCATCGCCCGGCGGCAGCAACCATGCCGCGTCCGACCCGGTCAGCAATTCCGCCGTCTGCCCGATCCGGCTGGCCACGACCGGGCGGCCCATGGCGAGGTATTCGTAAAGCTTCAGGGGCGAGAAATAGTGGCTGTCATCCTCTGGATAGGGGGCTGTTGCCACATCCATGCGGGCGATCAGCGGCGCCAGATCCGCGTGATCAACCCAGCCGGAAATGGTCATCGCCCCGCCAAAGCCCGCGCCTTCGGCAAAGCCCTCGATCCAGCCGCGTTGCGGCCCGTCGCCAAGGATCAGAAGATGAGCGTCGGGGCAGTTCCGGCGGAATGCACCGAACGCGCGGAGCAGTGTTTCGACCCCGTGCCAGGCTTTCAGCGATCCGGTGAACCCGACGACATAGGCGTCGTCCGGGATCGCGCCGACACGCGCCGGTTCGACGCCGGGATGGAACCGCGCCGTATCGACCCCGTTGCCGATAACCTTGACCCTTTCAGGGCCCGCGCCCCGACTAACCGCATATTCGGCAACCTGCCAGGACACCGCCGCGAGGATATCGGAGCGGGCAAAGACCACCGCCTCGATGGCCCGTGCCTGATCCGCATGCACCAGTTCCCGGTATTCGGATTGCTCAATCAGAAGGGGGGCGTTGACCTCGGTCACGACAGGCAAACCCAGCCGGGCACCCGCCCGGATACCGGCAGCGGACCAGAGCGAGTAGCGTTCATAGATCAGATCGAAGGGCCAGTCCCGATAGAGCGCGATCAGACGGTCCTCGATCGCGCGGGCCTGTGTCATGGCGGCGCTTTCTTTCGTCGCCCGGTTCGCACCGGACGGGGCCGGACTGCCGACTTCCTCCACCGACAGCGCGCCGGTCAGCGTCGCGCCCTTGCGGGCCGAAAGCGCGCGAACCTCGTGGCCCAGGGCCGCGAAGGCGCGCATCATCGCCTGAATATGGATCGAGGCGCCCTTGGCACCGAAGACCGGGATGCCGCGATCGGCGCTGACATAGGCGATGCGCATCAGGCGGCCCTCCCGATCCGGGCGGGGGCCGTCGCGGGGGCTGCCAGAAGGGCGCGCAGGGTGGCGGCATTCCGGTCAAGATCGAAAAGCCGCTCGGCCCGCTTCCGCCCCTCTGCCCCCATGCGGCGTGCCTGATCGCCATCGGCAAGAACCGCGGCGATTGCCTCGGCCAGCGCGGCCGGATCGTCGGGCGGGCAGAGTTTTCCGGTGATGTCAGGCAGAACGATTTCCGGCCCGCCGGAAACGGTGGTGGTGACCACCGGCAGCCCGCGCGCCATCGCCTCCAAAAGAACCGTCGGCAACCCATCGCGGTCGCCGCTTTTGGTGACCTTGCAGGCCAGAACCGCCAGCGTCGCCTCTTCTATTCGTTCGACCAGCCGTTCCTGCGGCAAGGCCCCGGCGAGCGTCACATGGCGGGACAATGCCAGCCGGTCGACCTGAGCAGCCAGCTCCGCCTCCAGCGGCCCGCTGCCGACGATATCCAGGTCGAAGGCAAGGCCCCGGTCGCGCAGGATCGCCGCCGCATCGATCAGGCTGGCGAAGCCCTTCTTCTCCACCAGCCTGCCAACCGCCAGCATCCGTCCCGGCCGCTGCCGCACGAGGTCAACAGGGGGGAAGGCGCGAAGGTCGATGCCGTTGTAAAGCCGGATTATCCGCCCGGCGGCCTCGGGGCACAGAGCGGCCAGATGGCGGGCGTTGTAATCCGAAACCGTCACCGTGAAGGCCGCCGCACGCAGCTTGGCGCGGCGCATCGCGGCATCGGCTTCGGGCGAGACGTAGGTATGGTAGATATCGCGGGCATGGGCGGTGAACGAAAACGTGCCCCCCATCGCCCGCGCCGCCAGAAGCGCGACCGTCGCGGCGTCGGACCCGAAATGGGCATGCAGATGCGTGATCCCGCGTGCACGCGCCGCGTTTGCTACCGCCCCGGCCTTGGCCATCAGACGGCCAGTCTGGCGCGGTGTCTTGCCAGAGAAAAGCTCCATATCTCCGGTCGCGGGATGCGCGTCGCGCCCCGCAGCCGCACCGGAAAGCATAGTAACCCGCGCCCTCAGCCGTGTCAGGCTGGCATGGCGGGGCTCATCCGGCGGGTCGAGCAGGGAAAAGACATCGACTATGGCGCCCGCCGCCTCATGCGCCAGCACTTCGTTGAGGATGAAGGTTTCGCTGAAGCGGGGAAAGCGCTTCAGCACATAGCCGACGCGCAGGCCGTCAGTGGAATGCGGCATGGGCGGCCTCCTCAACATGCAGGGATTGGCACTGGGCAAGATGATCGGCAATCACCCCGGCGGCCCGGCGGGCACCGTCGAAACACAGGCTGCCGGTTCGCACTTCGGGTGGTGGGGCCATCATCATGTGCGCAAGGGCCTCTGCGCTCAGCGCCTCGCGGCAGAGGTGCCGGGCCAGGCCCCGCGCGGCCAGTGTCTCGGCCCGGATGCGCTGTTCGGCCGAAGGGCCGAGGCGTGGCACGGTGATGATCGGACAGCCCTGCGCCAGGGCTTCGTTGATCGAGTTGTAACCGGTCATCGTGATCAGAAGATCGGCATCATCCAGAAGCGCGCCGAGATCGGGCACTCTGTCCAGACAGACAACACCAAGCTGTGCCGCGCGGACAGAGGCGGCGATCCGCAGTTCCTCATCCATAAGGGGGCCGGTCACGACGGTCATCGTGGGCCGTTTACGCCGGGGAATCGTCGCCAGCGCCGAAAGAGCGGCATCGATCAGCGGATAGGCATCGCGGCCGCCGCCGCCGGATACCAGAACCGATCGCGGCGGTTTGCCCTTGGGCCGGATCCGGGCGCGCGCGGTCGTGGTCACGATGCCGGTATAGCCCACCCCTCCGGGCAGCATCGACGCAAGCCCGTAAGCGGTGTCAGAGGGATAGAACCTCTCATTGCCGTAAATCAGCACCTGATCGTAACACCCGGCGATGACGTTCGCCGTTCCGTTTGCCGCCCATGCAGTGCGCACCCGGTCGGGATCGTCAAGAATGTCGCGCAGGCCAAGGATAGCGCGCGGCCTGTTGCGTCCCGGCCGTCGTTCCAGCACCGGCAGCAATTCGTCCAGAACCCCGCCCGGTTCGTGATCGACCAGCAGAAGATCGGGGCGGAACGCCTCGAATACGCCTTCGATGATCCGGGACCGCATCTGCCGCAGCGTTGCCGCATCAAGCCGGAGCGCGCCAGACTGGAACGCCCCCCGGCCGAGCTTGGCAAGCGACGGCAGCTTCACATAGTCGATGCCGGGATGCGGATCAAAAATCATCCCCGACGGGCAACCGATCAGCATCAGCACCGACAGGCCGGGCACAAGCGCCACAAGTTCGCGCGCGATCGAGGCATTGCGGCGCATATGGCCAAGCCCAATCGTGTCATGCGAATACATCACCACCGACGGACCGCGCCCCCGGCGCTGGCCCGGCCCGCCCTTGTCGGCGGTAAGCGCGGTGACGAGTTCCTTCAGCCGCGACAGCGCGAAGGGTTTGGCAAGGAAGGCTGCGACCGGGATCCGCTCGGCCCGGCCGCGATTGTCGAGGCTGTCCTCGCCCGTCATCACCACGACCGGCGTCTGGTCCAGTCGTCCGCCCGCGGCCGAGATCACCTCGATCCCGTCGCCGTCACCCAGCGATATATCGGCCAATACAAGATCGAAACTTCCGGCATTGAGGGCGGTCTCGGTTGCCTTCGCCGAGGCAGCATGGGTGACATGCATCGCGCAGCTTTCAAGCGACCGCACGATGTTGCGGGCAAGGACGGGTTCATCTTCGGACAGAAGTATGCGGGTCATGGCGGGCCTCTCTTGCGACCAGACTGCCCGCGCAGGGCCTGCGATTTGAGGGGGCAACGGGACCGATTTGGGCCAATTCCCACGTCCGAAATGGGGCAAATGCCCCAAATTCTGCCGATATGCCGGGGCTCGACAACTCGTCGGACCATGGTCCGTGGTCAGGGAGGGGCCATCGAATGAATACTCTGTGGCGGGAACTGGTTTGGGGACGTCAATGGCATCGAAGCCGACGGATGCGAGAGGATCGCCGCATTACGTGCGGGTGTTGTCACTCTTTATCGTCACCAGCTTTCTGGCGATCTTCGCGACGACCTTCCTGCTGTCATCCTATCTGGCAAGCTACGTGGCCCGTCAGATGATGATGCGCGACGCGGTCGTGTCGATGCAGTTCCTGAATTCCATCGTACGGGTAGAAGAGGCCAACAGCTATTTTTATGGCGAAACGCAGAACCGCGAGGTTCCGGCGATGGAGGAATTCTTTGTCCATGTCTCACGTCTGCCGGATGTCTTTCGCGCTAATGTCTATGCGATGTCGGGTGAGATTCTGTGGTCAAGCGACCGGGAACTGATCGGTCGGACCTTCGATGAGAATGACGAGCTTGCCGCAGCGATGCGCGGCGAATTGCACCCCGAAGTCAATGTGATGGAACGGGGTGAAAAGGACGAGCATGTTGGACTGTCAGCGGCTGTGACCGAGTTCATCGAGTTCTACATTCCGATCTGGTCCGAGGACCGCAGCTTTGTCGTCGGCGCGGTCGAGGTCTACAAGGCGCCGACAAGCCTGCTTGTGACCATCCGGAATATAGAGCGGCTTGGCTGGATCGCTGCCCTTCTGTCGGGCGCGGTCCTTTTTGCCGCACTTCTTGGCGTGGTGATGTATTCGGTGCGGATCCTGCGGCGTCAGGAACAGCGGCTGGTAGAGACCGAGCGGCTGGCGGTGGTCGGAGAGATGGCCTCGGCCGTGGCGCACGGGTTGCGCAATCCTTTGGCGGCGATCCGATCCTGCGCGGAACTGGCAGGAGAGGATGAGCTGCCAGACCCTGCCCGTCGGTCCGTCCATGACATCATCGATCAGGTTGACCGTCTTGAGGTCTGGATTCGATCCTTCCTGACGCAGATGCGTAAAGACCCAGCCTCGGCCCGGGACGTCGCTCATATCGACATCATCGTCCAGCGCTGCATTCAGAATTTCCGGCCCCAGCTTGAGAAGCGCGGCATAAGGGTTGAGGTTGACGGTTCGGGTCAGAACGCCCTGGCCGCCGCCGGCTCGGCCGAGATCGAACAGGTGCTGAGCACGGTCTTCTCGAATGCCGTTGAGGCAATGAAAACCGGTGGTTTTCTGCGAATTTCGTGGGGCCGCGCGCCTGGGGGGCGGATCGCGATCCAGATCGCCGATACCGGGCCCGGCATGAGCGAGGAACAACTGACCCGGCTTTTTACACCGATGCAGACCACGAAATCCGCCGGTCTCGGTGTCGGTCTGGCGCTCGGCCGCCGGATTGCGGAGCGGCTTGGCGGCAGTCTCGACCTGCGCAACGGGGCTGAACGCGGGGTCGAGGTGACACTGACACTTCCGGCAGGGGCATGACATGAGTGAAGTACTTGTGATCGACGACGAAACCGTTCTGGCCCGCTCCATGGTCAGCTTTCTTGAACGGCGCGGTTTCCCCAGCGCCTATGCCGTCGACGGGGTATCGGCGAAGGCGATGTTCAAACGCGAACAGCCACGGCTGGTCATCCTTGACTACAAGCTGAACGAGGATGACGGTCTGGAACTGCTGGAATGGATCCGCAGGTCAGATCCGCGTGCGCAGATCGTCATGATGACGGGTCACGGCGATGTCGGCGTGGCCGTGAAGGCGATGAAGGCCGGTGCCCGCGATTTCATCGTCAAGCCCGCCTCGCTGGCCTCAATCGCCGCGATCGCCCGGGATCTTATGCTGGACGAACTAGGAACCGGCCCGGACCGCACGGGGGTGGAGCGCATCATCGGCCGGTCGTCGGCCGCGAACTCGCTGCGGACCGCGATCACCGGACTGGCCCGCCCGGTCGACCGCGACACCCGGCCCGGTGTCCTGATCGTCGGCGCCGCCGGGACCGGCAAGACGCTGGTGGCCCGCGCATTGCACGAAGCCTCCGGCGGGACGGCAGAGGGCTTTGTCTGCATAGACTGCACGCATCGCCGCGACGACATGACCCTACACATGGCCGAGATGGTGACCCGCGCGGCGGCGGGCACGCTCGTCCTCCGGCATCTGGAACAGATGTCCGCGACCGCGCAGGGACAGCTTCTTGCCCTTCTGGACGATGCGGCGGAACCGCCCTCACTCATGGCAACCGCGAACCAATATCTTTCGCCCGGCAACGGCGAGGGGTTCATACTGCCCGGACTGCTCTACCGGGTGCAGGTCGGCTGGATCGACGTGCCCACGCTGGGTGAACGAACCTCGGACATCCTGCCCATCGCAGACTACACCGCCTGTCGGATCGCGCGGGGCAATGGCCTTGACCGGCCCCGGCTGACAGCCGAGGCGCGGGCGCGGCTTCTGCAACTCGACTGGCCCGGCAACGTGGCTGAACTGGTCAACTGTATCGAACGCGCAATGCTGGCGCAGACCGGCGGGGTGATCGACGCGCAACATATTCGACCGATTACGGTGGACCACTCCTCGGACGAAGACATCCCCACGCTTCAGGAGCTTGAACTCGGCGCGATCCGCAAGGCGCTTGGCATGGCCGGTGGCAATGTCTCGCGCGCGGCGGGCATTCTGGGTGTCAGCCGCGACACGCTGCGTTACCGGA
The DNA here is from genome assembly GCF_049646345.1 of Albidovulum sp. Taxonomy (GTDB): domain Bacteria; phylum Pseudomonadota; class Alphaproteobacteria; order Rhodobacterales; family Rhodobacteraceae; genus Albidovulum. Next base: position 10,145 of record NZ_JBARVQ010000151.1, read on the forward strand.
TGGAGAAGTTCGCCCTGTCACGGCGTTGAGAGGTACTCTCTGATCTCGGCGCAATAGTCCCGACGTCCGGCTGCGCGCAGTTTCAGGTGGCGGCGGATCAGCGCCAGCCGAAGATACCTGTTAAGCCGCAAAGGCTCGCATCCGCGCCCTAGTGCGGACCAGCCTTCAAGAACCTCCCCCTGCCAGAAGGCGATGCTTTCATTGAACCCGCCCCGCGCAACCGCCGCACTCGTCGCCAGATGGGCGATGAAATTGCCAAGATCGGCTTCCTCCGGTCCGGATGCGAGGTCATCGAGGTCGATGAGCCAGATATCCCCCGCCCCGTCGCAGATCATCTGCCCGACATGGAAATCCCCATGGAGCAGGACGGGCCTGCCCGCCCCGGCAGGAGCGGGTTGCGCCAGCGCATCCATCAACCATTTCGGAGCGTCGCCGCCAAGGCGCGGTCGGATGCGCAACAGGGGGTCGAATTCCGGTACCTGCCCTGCCGTGACATCATGGAGCGCGCCGAGGGGGACAAGCAAAGCCGACATCGGCACGGCTTCGAGCAGGTTGAAACCGGTCAGGCCGGTAACGTGATCGAAGGCAACCTCGCGCCCGGTCTGGCCGGGGCGTCCATCCGGCGTAGGAAGGCCCGCCCCGCGCAGCCGCGCGGTCCGGCGCAACGCCTCCTGCGCCGCACCGGTGGTGGCAAAGGATTTCCGAAAGACACTCATAACAGATCGAGGATCAGGTCAGCCGCCCGCGAAGCGCCGTCGCTGCCCAGATCAACGGGCGCGCGTCGCCGCGGTGTCTCGATCTGCGCCGCCAGCCAGTCCACAGCCTGTTCGTGTTGCAAAAGGTCGTAGCCATGGCCAAGCCTGGACCCCCAGCAACGGACCCGCGCCACCTGATCGTCGAGACTGCGCGGAATGGGCATCAAAAGGGCCGGCGTATCGGTCGTGGCCAGTTCGAGAACCGAATTGTATCCCGCCGTTGTGATCACCAGATCGGCCGCGCGGAAGATCCGGTTCAGATCGCCGCCAGGATCAAAAACCTTGTCCACGCCCGCCAATCTCTGCCCGCCCGCCCGGGGGCCAAGCGCCTGCCGGACCTGAAACGCCCGGCCGACACGGCGACGTGTATCGGCAATCACCCTGTCGAGCAGCGGATAGAGCTGATCCCGCGTCGCATCCGTCCCTCCGCCACCCGTCGCAACGACGATGCCTGCCGGTGGTTCGCTTCCGTCGCGCGGACCTGTCGGCCGGACGATCCATCCCACCGCCTGAACGGATGCCGACAACGCGCGGCCGCCCGGCATCCAGTGATCCCGGGGGTTGGGCACGATCACCCGGTTCCAGCCTCCGGGAATGGAGAAGTGCGCGACCCTGTCGGCCATGGTTTCGCGCAGAATCAATGCCTTTCGGCCCCCAAGCCGCTCAATCCCGGGAACCTGCACCGTGTCGAAGATGGTGATACCGGTACTATCGGCCAATGCCTCTGCCATCTCCTGCCTCGGCCGCATTGTGATTGCGTCAAACACGCGCAGGTCCCCGTCCGCGATACCGGTAGGAACGGCGTTTGTGAGCAACCTCAGACCGAGCGCCCGCCGCTTCCGGCGCAGCGCCTGTGCAATCGTTGTCACCCGGCGCAGATGGCCAAGACCGCTTTTCCCGGTGGCAACGAATGTCAGAGCGTTCTGGTTCATGATCTCTCGGTGCTTTTCGTTGCGATCATCGTGGCGTTTCGCAGATCCGAACAGCCGCGCGCAGGCCCGAATTGGGGCTTCTCACCACCTTGTCGGCATGAAATTTCCGGGCTGGTGAAACGGTCCGAAGGTATTGTGAAGCTTACTCTCCCCCTCATCTGTTCAGGATCAGGGTGGCCGGCATTCCCACGACAGGTTGGCGGCTATGGCATCACCCGAACTGGAAACGTGGGGAACGATCACAGTCCCGCCTCGGCTGCGGGATCGCCCCGCACCGGTCACGCGATGTAACAACCAGCGGATTTCTTCACATCAGCACAAATTTTAGGTGGTCTGGCTTGCTTTGGACACAATCCGCAGGCACCATTCCGGCAGGCC
>NZ_JBARVQ010000152.1:0-3484 GCF_049646345.1 Albidovulum sp.
CGCCTGTGCCGGGCGGCTGGGCGCGTCCGATCCAGCCCGTCTATGAGGTGCGTCTGCCCGGGACCAAGGCGAAGGCCTTTGTCGATCCGCAGCATGACGTGACGGGCGACGATGTGCGGCTGGCCCATCAGGAAGGCTTCGTCTCAGTCGAGCATCTGAAACGCTACACCACGCTTGGCATGGCGACCGATCAGGGCAAGATGGGCAATGTCATCGGCCTTGCCCTGATGGCCGAAGCGCTTGGGCGGGAGGTTCCCGCCGTCGGTACCACCCGGTTCCGCCCGCCCTATACGCCCGTCGCCATCGGCGCGCTGGCGGGCCGCAATGTCGCGGGCCATTTCAAGCCTTTGCGCCGCACGCCGTTGCATGACTGGAACCTCCGCCATGGTGCGACGCTGACAGAGGCCGGGCTCTGGCAGCGGACATGGTATTTCGCGCGCAAAGGCGAAACGATAACCGAGGCCTATATCCGCGAGGCCACGACCGTGCGCGAAACGGTCGGCATTTGCGATGTCAGCTCGCTTGGCAAGATCGCGGTGCAGGGGCCGGATGCGGCGGAGTTCCTGAACCGCGTCTATACCAATGCCTTCGCCAAACTGCCCGTGGGCCGCGCGCGCTATGGCATCATGCTGCGCGATGACGGCATCGTCATGGATGACGGCACAACCTGGCGTCTGGACGAGGCCGATTTCCTGATGACCACGACCACGACCAATGCCGGCAAGGTGATGGTCTGGCTAGAGGAACTGTTGCAGACCCGCTGGCCCGACCTCAAGGTTCATGTCACCTCGGTCACCGACCGCTGGGCGGGGGTGTCGGTCGCCGGGCCGAAGGCGCGCGAGGTGATTGCCGCCTGTCTGGATGAGAGCACGGACATATCGAACGCGGCGCTGCCCTTCATGGGCGTCGCGCCGGTCACGCTGAGGGGTGGCATCAAGGGATTGATCGCCCGGATCAGCTTTTCCGGCGAACTGGCCTATGAGCTTTACGTCCCTGCCGATCAGGGCGAGGCGATGATGGACCTGCTCTGGCCCGCGGCTGAGGCGCAGGGCGGCTGCCTTTACGGGCTGGAGGCGCTCGGCGCGCTCCGCATCGAGAAGGGCCATGTGACCGGGGCTGAACTCGACGGTCGCATGACCATCGACGATGCCGGTCTTGGCAAGATGGCCTCGACCAAGAAGGCGTTCATCGGCGCAGCACTTCGGCAGCGGCCGGACCTGACCCGCGGCGACCGGCCGCGTCTGGTGGGCATCTTTCCGAAGGACCGCAGCCAGAGTTTCAATGGCGGCGCCTTGCTTTGCGCCTCGGGCAAGGTGACGGGGTTCGGCGAGGGTTGGATTACCGCCGTGACCCATTCTCCGGCGCTCGGCCACTGGATCGGGCTTGGTTACATCGCGGGTGGGCATGACGCATGGGCAGGCAAGGCGGTCACTGCCGCCGATCCGGTGCGGAAGGGCAATGTCGAGGTCGAAATTGTCTCGCCCCATATGTTCGATCCCGAGGGAGTGAGGATGCATGGCTGACGGCATTTCCGCAGTGAAGAGCCATCTGGTGCCGGGCTGCACGGGATTGCCCGGCGCGGCCGGGGTCCGGATTGCCGAAATCCGTCCCTTCACCCTCATTCAGTTCGCGGCCTGGCCCGATACTGTGGCTGAGACCGCTGCTGAAGCGGCAAAGGCGGCGGGCGCACAGGCCGCGCCCGGACCCGGTAGGGCAGCGACAGGGGCGCATGGCGTGCTACTCTGCGTCGAACCGCTGAAATGGTGGCTGGTCGGCGATACGGGCGACGCTCCTTCTCTTGCGGTCGAAAACGGTGCGGTGCTCGACCTGTCGCAGTCCCGCACCCGGCTGCATGTCAGCGGTTCGAAAGCGGCCCGCCTTCTGAACCATGTGCTGCCGATTGACCTGTCACCCACCGCTTTCCCCGAAGGCTCCGTTGCCTCCACCGCCTTTCACCATGTCGGCGTGACACTCTGGCGGGACGGCGAGGGATTCGCCCTCTTTCTGCCGCGCAGCTTCGCGGCCTCGCTCTGCGAGATACTGACCGAAAGTGCTGCACAATATGGGCTGGAGATCGCCTGAACCACCACTTCACCGCTCACGGGAGGGCCCAAGATGAAACCGCATATGCCGCTTGACGAACTGCTGGACGCGCTCGCCCGCAACGCTGCCCTGCCGGACGAACTGGCCGAGGCGACGCCGCCGCAGATCTACACCTCGCCCGAATTCCTCGAACTGGAACTGGACGAGATATTCAACCACGAATGGTTCTGCGTCGGGCGCGAGGATGAATACGAAAACCCAGGCGACTACCGCGCCACCACGATCGGCCGCGATCCGGTGATCGTCCTGCGCGACCGCGAGGGCACGCTGCGCGCGATGTCGAACATCTGCCGCCACCGGATGTCGACCCTTCTGGATGGGGCGGGCAACATCAAAGGCCGCATCAGCTGCCCCTATCATGCCTGGACCTACAACCTCGACGGTCAGCTGATCGGCGCTGCCTTTATGCGCGATAACTTCGACAAGAAAACCGTCTGCCTGCCGCAGTTCAGGGTCGAGGTCTGGCAGGGCTGGGTCTATGTCTCGCTCGACCCCGATGCGGCACCTCTGGCCCCCCGCCTTGCGAAACTGTCCGAGCGGCTGGAGAACTACCAGTTGCCAAAATACCGGACGCTGTTCCGGGCCGAGGAGATCTGGGACACGAACTGGAAGATCCTCGTCCAGAATTTCACCGAGGGTTATCACCTTTTTGTCGCCCATGCCCAGACCATCGAACCGGCGATGCCGACGAAGCTCGCCAATGCGATGCACGGGGGAGAGGGCTACAGCCTCTACGAACAGGGCCGCGTGCCGGGCAAATCCTATGAGCGCAATTCCGACATGGTGGTCGACAGTCCGCTTCTGACCGAGGAGGAGCGCGGCAAGGCGGTTCTTTCGGCGATCTTTCCCTGTCACGTCTTCTCGGTCGTGGCCGAACGCACCTTCTGGCTGGCGCTGCAACCCTATGGAACCGACCGGGTCAAGGTGTTCTGGGGGGCGGATGCCTATCCCGGCGCCGTGCCCGATGAGCCGGAGGAACGCGCCGCCTATGCCGCCGAACTCAAGGCGGGCTTCGACCGGATCAATGACGAGGACAAGCCGATCATCGGCGGTATCGTCAAGAATGCCGGGGCTTTGGCTGCTGCACCGGGTCGCCTGTCGCCGAAGGAACGCAGCGTCTGGTATTTCCAGCAATACCTTGCGCGGACGCTTTGCAAGCACCGCGCTGCGGACGCGACGACAAAGGCACGCTGACACCCGGTTCGGGATGAGGCAGGAAGGGCGATTATGGCAAAGATCACTTATGTCGAGTTCGGCGGTGCCGAACATGCTGTCGAGGTAGCCAATGGGCTGACCGTAATGGAAGGCGCGCGCGACAACGGCATCCCGGGGATCGAGGCCGATTGCGGCGGCGCTTGCGCCTGTTCGACCTGCCATGTCT
>NZ_JBARVQ010000153.1:0-5215 GCF_049646345.1 Albidovulum sp.
CTGCAGAAACTGGGCTATGACTGCGTGATCGAGGCTGGCGCGGGGGCCGCTGCCGGGTTCTCGGACGCGGCGTATGTGGCCGCAGGTGTCGAGGTGGTGAAAACTGCCGCCGCCCTTTGGAAGGCCGCCGATATCGTCGCCAAGGTTCGCCCGCCGTCAGAGGCGGAAGCCAAGCGGCTGACAAAGGGCCAGACCCTGATTTCCTTCTTCTACCCCGGGCAGAACGAAAAACTGATGGAACTGGCCAAGGACAAGGGCGCGAACGTCATTGCGATGGACATGGTTCCTCGGATCAGCCGCGCCCAGAAGATGGACGCGCTGTCATCGATGGCCAATATCGCGGGCTACCGCGCGGTCATCGAGGCAGGCAACAACTTCGGCCGCTTTTTCACCGGGCAGGTGACCGCCGCCGGCAAGGTGCCGCCTGCCAAGGTTCTGGTCGTCGGTGCAGGTGTCGCGGGCCTTGCCGCGATCGGGACATCGACATCGCTTGGCGCGATCACTTATGCATTCGATGTGCGGCCTGAAGTGGCTGAACAGATTGAATCGATGGGCGCCGAGTTTGTCTATCTCGATTTCGCCGAGGCTGCGCAGGACGGGGCCGCCACCGGCGGCTACGCAGCACCCTCCAGCCCCGAATTCCGGGAAGCACAGCTGAAGAAATTCCGCGAACTCGCGCCCGATATGGACATCGTCATCACCACGGCGCTGATCCCCGGTCGCCCGGCGCCCAAACTCTGGACCAAGGACATGGTCGAGATGATGAGGCCGGGTTCGGTAATTGTCGATCTGGCCGCCGAACGCGGTGGAAACTGTGACCTGACGGTGCCGGACGAAAAAATCGTCACCCCTAACGGCGTCACCGTCGTCGGCTATACAGATTTCCCCAGCCGGATGGCGGCGCAGGCATCGACGCTCTATTCCAACAACATACGCCACATGATGACCGACCTGACGCCCGCCAAGGACGGCAAGGTCAACCACAACATGGAAGACGACGTGATCCGAGGCGCAACCGCGACCTATGACGGCGCGATTACCTTCCCGCCGCCGCCGCCGAAGATTCAGGCCATTGCCGCTGCGAAACCGAAAGAAAAACCGAAAGAACTGACAGTCCAAGAGAAGCGTGCGCAGGAAGTGGCGCTGTTCAAGAAACAGACCCGCAGCCAGGTCACGCTTCTGGTGATCGGCGCGGCGCTGCTTCTGGGCGTGGGCCTTGTGGCACCCGCAAGCTTCATGCAGCACGTCATCGTCTTCGTGCTTTCGGTCTTCGTTGGCTTTCAGGTGATCTGGAACGTCAGTCATTCGTTGCACACGCCGCTGATGGCGGTCACCAACGCGATTTCGTCGATCATCATTCTGGGGGCGCTGATGCAGATCGGATCGGGATCGTTCATCGTGATCGTTCTTGCCTCACTTTCGATCTTCATGGCCGGGATAAACATCTTCGGCGGTTTCCTTGTCACCCGGCGCATGCTCGCCATGTTCCAGAAATCTTAAGGGGGCCGCAGAGATGGAATTCGGTTTTACCACCGCCGCCTATGTCGTTGCGGCTGTCCTGTTCATCCTTTCGCTCGGCGGGCTGTCCGGTCAGGAAAGTGCGAAACGTGCTGTCTGGTACGGTATCGTCGGCATGGCGCTTGCGGTTCTCGCGACGCTGATCGGGCCCGGCTCTGGCCTGTGGCTTCTGTCTGTCCTGCTGGTCGCGGGCGGCGGTGTCATCGGCACCTACGTCGCGCAACGCGTCAAGATGACCGAGATGCCGCAGCTTGTCGCCGCGATGCACTCGCTCGTCGGCCTGGCCGCGGTCTTCGTCGGCTACAACGCGCATCTCGAACTGGGCAACGTCCTGTCGATGGGTGAGGACGCGCGCCATGCGCTTGAAGGCTTCGCCGCCGTCCTCGCGCACAAGACACCGGTTGAACTGTCGATCCTCAGGGTTGAACTGTTCCTCGGGGTCTTCATCGGGGCCGTGACGTTCACCGGCTCTGTCATCGCCTTCGGCAAGCTGGCCGGAAAGGTCACCTCCAAGGCCGAAAAGCTGCCGGGTGGGCATATGCTGAACGCGAGCGCCGCAGCGCTCTCGGTCATCTGTCTCATCTGGTACTTCAATACCGGGGGCTTTCTGCCGCTTTTCTTGATGACGCTGGCCGCCCTGTTCATCGGATACCACCTGATCATGGGCATCGGCGGCGCCGACATGCCTGTCGTGGTTTCGATGCTGAACTCTTATTCGGGCTGGGCGGCAGCAGCGATCGGCTTTTCGCTCGGCAATGACCTGCTGATCGTCACCGGTGCGCTGGTGGGGTCTTCGGGTGCCATCCTGAGCTACATCATGTGCAAGGCGATGAACCGGTCGTTCGTCAGCGTCATCCTGGGCGGCTTCGGCAATACGGCCGGCCCCGCGATGGAGATCGCGGGGGAACAGGTCGCCATCGACGCCGACGGTGTGGCGGCCGCTCTCAACGATGCCGACAGTGTCATCATCATCCCGGGCTACGGCATGGCAGTGGCGCAGGCGCAGCAATCGGTCGCGGAACTGACGCGCAAGCTGCGTGCCGCCGGCAAGCAGGTGCGCTTTGCCATCCACCCGGTTGCAGGCCGTCTTCCCGGTCACATGAACGTGCTTCTGGCCGAGGCCAAGGTGCCTTACGATATCGTATTGGAGATGGACGAAATCAACGAGGACTTCCCATCCACGGATGTGGCCATCGTGATCGGTTCGAACGATATTGTTAACCCGGCAGCGCAAGAAGATCCGAACAGCCCGATCGCGGGGATGCCGGTTCTGGAATGCTGGAAGGCCAAGCAGGTGTTCGTCAGTAAACGCGGACAGGGTACCGGCTATTCCGGCATCGAAAACCCGCTGTTCTACAAGGAAAATACGCGGATGTTCTATGGCGATGCCAAGGCCAGCCTGGACAGCCTCTTGCCGCTGATCAACTGAACCAGATGCCCCGGCCAAGTGCCGGGGCTTTCATTTGTAAAGGTCGGGCGTGGCCCAAAAACTTCCTCGCAGCATATGGGCGCTGGGCATCGTCAGCCTGCTGATGGACGTCTCATCGGAAATGATCCACGGGCTGATGCCTGTTTTCCTTGTCTCCGTTCTGGGGGCCAGCACCCTCACCGTCGGAGTGATCGAAGGCATTGGTGAGGCGACGGCCAACATCACGAAACTGGTCTCTGGCATGATTAGCGACCGTACGGGACGGCGGAAGCCGCTGACTGTTCTGGGCTATGGTCTTGGCACCTTGTCAAAGCCTATGTTCGCGCTCGCCCCGACCGCAGGATGGGTGCTTGGCGCGCGTTTCGCTGACCGGGTCGGGAAGGGCATCAGGGGCGCTCCGCGCGACGCCATGGTGGGTGACCTTGCGCCAAAGGGCATGGAAGGTGCGGCCTACGGGCTGCGCCAGTCGCTGGACAATGTCGGGGCTTTCGTCGGACCGGGGCTGGCAATGATCCTGATGTGGGCTTTCGCCGGAGATTTCAGATCGGTCTTCTGGGTCGCGGTGGTTCCCGGAGTGCTGGCGGTTCTGGTCCTGATCCTCCTCGTGCGGGAACCCGAGCGCCACACCGAGCGGCCACCGAAGATGAAACTCGACCGCGCGGCGCTCGTCCGGATGGGTGCGCCTTTCTGGGGCGTCGTTGCAGTCGGCGCTGTGCTGACACTGGCCCGGTTCAGTGAAGCCTTCGTCATCCTCTTGGCCGAGGATCATGGTCTTGCGCTGGCGCTGGCGCCGCTGGTCCTCGTGATCATCTACGCGGTTGCCTCGTTCGCATCCTACCCGGCGGGCGTCCTGTCGGACAACTTTGGGCGGTCAGGACTGCTGATCGCGGGATTCATGGTGCTGATCTTCAGCGACACGCTGCTGGCGCTGGCGTCTGGCACCGGTCAGGTCATGGCGGGCGCGGCTTTCTGGGGGCTGCATCTGGGCCTGACGCAGGGCGTTCTGGCCGCCTTGGTTGCTGAAACAGCGCCGCTCGAATACCGGGCCACGGCGTTCGGTGTCTTCAACCTCGTCAGTGGCGTGGCTCTGTTGATCGCCAGCGTTCTTGCCGGCTGGCTCTGGCAGGCGCTGGGGCCGGGAGCGACCTTCACTGCCGGGGCGGGGCTTTCCGTTCTGGGCCTGATCGGTTTTTCAGCGCTGAACGGAAAAGCCCGGCGCAAGGTGTAGCACGGCTGCAAGTCGACGGCAGTATACCACGCCAATCACCGGTTTTTGCCCCTTGGGTGTTTTCGGCGCGGGGCGTTTGGCTTAATCGTCGTGAAAGACTTCAAGGACGCGCCAATGCCTTCGATCCCCGATCATCCCTTGCGCTACGCGTTGGCGAATGAGCTTCATGCCCGCCCGTTCCCTTCGCTGGATGCGCCTTGCTTTGCGGCCTATATCGCGATCAAGCCAGAGCATAATGCCGCCAACCGCGACAGGGCCGCTGACCGGGCACATCTGCTCGCGCTCCTCGACCGCTTTGGCGCACCTCATCCGCAGCCCGATGCCACGCATTATTTCGGAGACATCGGCAAATACAGCTTGAAATGGGAAAGCCATACCGAGTTCGTGACCTACACGATCTTCGGCACTGGGAATGCACAGCGGCCTTTCGATCCTGTCTGCTTCGATGTCTTTCCCGGTGACTGGCTGAAAACCGCGCCGGGTGTCCGCGTCACATCGGCAATGATCCGTATCGAACTGACCAAGGATTTCGCCCGGATCGTGCCGAAACTCGACGATTGGTTCGTCCCCGAAAGCCTTGCCGTCAGCCAGGTTCTCGATGGATCGGCCGTGATCGCAAGCGATTTTCGCATCGACACGTCTGGCCATATGCGCATTGCCGTTTTCGCGTCCCCCTCAGCGGGTGCTCGTCGCACCGGACGGATCGCGCAGCGGCTCTGCGAAATCGAAACCTACAAGGCGATGTCGATGCTGGGCCTGACCCGCGCGCGGCGGCTGTCGGCAGATCTCGGACCGATTGACAGACAGCTGACCCATCTCGTCGGCGCGATGACCGGAGACGTTTCTTCGCCGGAGGCTACGCTGAAGGACCTGCTCTCAATCTCGGCTGAACTGGAAAACATGGCAGCGCAGTCAAGTTTCCGATTCGGCGCGACAGGGGCCTATGAAGCCATCGTGAATCAGCGAATTGCAGTGCTGCGCGAAGAACGCTTTGAAGGCCGCCAGACATTCGCAGAATTCATGATGCGCCGCTACGATCC
>NZ_JBARVQ010000154.1:0-3183 GCF_049646345.1 Albidovulum sp.
GACTCTGGGTCCGCCACATGGGCCGAAATTCAGAAAAACTGGTAAAGAAGCGTATCAGCCTGGGGCGCAGACTACGTTGATGCTGAGGCATGGATGGAATCGCATTCTTCTTAAATAACTTGCGATCTTGAGATGACATCCGACTTTTCTACAAAAGTTCGTCGATTTTTCGTAGAAAAATCGTATTGGGTCACAGCCCGTTTATGGGCACTTTGAGATAGGTTTTTCCGTCTTCTGCGGCGGGAGGCATCTGTCCTGCTCGAATGTTGATCTGCAGGGACGGGATGATCAGCTTTGGCATTGCCAGCGTCTTGTCGCGGGCTTCGCGCATCTCGATGAAGTCGGCAGAGGACTGGCCGCTGCCGATATGGACATTGCGGGCTTGTTCTTCCGCAACAGTCGTTTCCCATTTGAATTCATCGCGCCCCGGTGCCTTATAGTCGTGCCCGACGAAAATCCGGGTCGTGTCCGGCAGACTTAGAATTCTCTGGATCGACGCGTAGAGCAATTCTGCTGACCCTCCGGGAAAATCACAGCGCGCCGTACCAAAATCCGGCATGAAAAGCGTATCGCCGACAAAGGCCGCATCGCCAATCACATAAGTCAGGCAGGCCGGTGTATGACCCGGCGTATGCAAAACGCGCGCCTTCAGCTCTCCGATATCGAATGTATCGCCGTCGCAAAAGAGCCGGTCGAACTGGCTGCCATCGCGCTGAAACTCGGTGCCTTCGTTGAAGATCTTGCCGAACGTGTCCTGCACGAGGATGATATTTTCACCAATGCCGATCCGGCCGCCAAGCCGTTCCTGAAGATAGGGCGCCGCCGAGAGGTGGTCGGCATGGACATGGGTTTCGAGGATCCATGCGACCGAAAGGCCGTTGTCGCGGATATGGGCAATGACGCGGTCGGCTGAGCGCGTATCGGTGCGTCCCGACGCATAGTCGAAATCGAGCACAGAATCGACGACCGCGCAGGCGGAACTCCCGGGATCCTTCACCAGAAAGGTCACAGTGTTCGTTGCGTCATCGAAAAACCCTGTTACGTCAGGTCCTTCAGCCGTCATCACATACTCCCGCTCTGTCTTCCCTGAGATATAAATGGCGCGGAACATATTTCAACGATCGAATATGAAATCCGTCCGCTTGTCAGGCCTTGGCGAGGATCATGTTACGCCCGGACGGAAAACCCGGCAACGATGTTCGGTAATTCGTCAAAATTCCGGAATGTTGTGGTGGTCCGAATTTCACGCAATGGCACCCTCAGATATCCTTCGGTGAACAGGATAAATGGCAGACCCGCAGCTTCGGCTGTGCGGGCATCGACCTCGCTGTCGCCGATGTAAAGTGCGGGCGATCCGAGCGCAGCAACGGCCGCTTGCAGCGGGGCAGGGTGGGGTTTCTTCTCAGCCAGACTGTCGCCTGCAATGACCGCATCGAAAAAGCCGTCAAGGCCAAGCGCCCTCAGTACAACCTCTGTCGCCGCGCCGGGTTTGTTGGTGCAGATGCCAAGCCGGTGGCCACGCTGCTGAAACTCTGCGAGCACGTCACGAACGTTCGGATAGACGCGCGTCAGTTCAGAGGACCGCGCGGTGTAGTCGGCAACCAGTTTTCCGGTCAGTTCCGCATGCCGGTCGGTGGGCAGCCCACGCGCCGCCATCACCCGGCGCACCAGAACCGGTGCCCCGTCGCCGACATAGGATTGCACCTCTGACCTGTTCATCGGGTCCTGGCCTTCCGCCGCCAGCAACCGGTTCACCGCAGCCATCAGATCGGGAACGCTGTCGATCAGCGTTCCGTCAAGATCGAAGATCAGCGAGGGCAGGGGGCTCACGCGGCCTTCCACTTGATTGAGCAACCCATCGAGGCAATCTGGTGTTCCGGGCCCATGCCGGTTTCGGCGACCGCTTTCATCGCCTCAAAAAGCTCGCGCTTCACATCGGGGCCCGCGGCCTGACGTCCCGACGCGTCAAGGCGGCCGCGATACTGAAGCTCCAAATCCGTGTTGAAACCGAAAAAATCCGGCGTGCAGATCGCGTTGTAAGCCTTTGCCACAGATTGATTTTCATCGAAGAGATAGGGGAAAGTAAACCCGTGTTTCAGCGCCTCTTGCTGCATATGCCCGAACCCGTCCTGCGGATAGGCAATCACGTCATTTGAGGATATTGCCGCGACACCAATGCCGAGCGTCTGCAAGGCCGCCGCGTCCCGCACGATGCGGTCTATGACCGATTGCACGTAAGGACAATGGTTGCAGATGAACATGATCAGCGTGCCATTCGGGCCTGCGATGTCTTTCAGGGACCAGTTGCGGCCATCAGTGCCGGGCAGGGTGAAATCCGGTGCTTTCCAGCCGAAGTCGCATATAGGTGGGTAAACGGCCATGTGGGGCTCCTTACCTGGCGGCGGCTTCTGCGGCGGCGCGGATCGCCGCGATGTTCTTGCCGTAGACATCCGGGTTCGCAACTGATCCGCCGGAAAATACGCCTGATCCGGCCACCAGCACATCAGCACCGGCCGCCGTGACCAGGGGCGCGGTTTCGGGTGTGATGCCGCCATCGATTTCGATATGGATCGGGCGGCCAGCGATCATGGAACGTAAGCTTCGCACCTTATCTATCTGGGAATGAATGAATTTCTGGCCTCCAAAGCCCGGGTTCACGGTCATGACACAGACGAGGTCAACAAGATCGAGGACCGGCGCCAGAGCCTCGGCCGGCGTACCGGGATTCAGCGCCAGACCAGCTTTTTTCCCTGTCGCACGAATGGCTTGCAATGTGCGGTGTATATGTGGGCCAGCCTCGACATGCGCGGTGATGATATCGGCGCCAGCCTCGGCGAAGGCCTCAATATAAGGGTCGACCGGCGCAATCATCAGATGCACATCCATGACAGTCCTGATATGCGGTCGGATCGCCTTGCACATCGCCGGGCCAAAGGTGAGGTTCGGCACGAAATGGCCGTCCATCACATCGACATGTACCCAGTCGCAGCCCTGATCCTCGATCGCGCGGATCTCCTGGCCGAAATTGGCAAAGTCGGCGGAAAGGATCGACGGGGCGATCTTGATCTTGCGGTCGAAAGACATGGGCGGACTCCGGGGTTGCTGTCAGGCTTCCTCTAACGGCAAAGCTGCGGTGATGCCAGTGTGAAGGCCAGTTTGCAGGTTCCGAACCCGACATTTAAT
>NZ_JBARVQ010000155.1:0-4116 GCF_049646345.1 Albidovulum sp.
GAGAATCGCTCACCGGTTGCGTGACGTGGCGCTCGCTTCAACTTTGCCCATAGCGTGCCACGAAGTTCCGCAGGATGCGTTCTGGCATATGCACATCGCTGGCGCGGCAGAGCCCGATCAGCCGGTCGGCATCCTCGGGCGGGAAATAGCCCTTTTCGCGGTACATGCGGATGCGCAGTTCGAACCCGTCGCTGTCTGCTTCCGGGTGGAACTGGGTGGCATAAACGTTCCGGCCATAGCGGATCATCTGATAGGGGCACGGGTCCGATGCCAGCAGGTGCACGACCCCATCCGGCAGGGCCTGAAGCGCTTCCTTGTGACCGACGAAAGCCTGAAACCGCGCGGGCAATCCGGCCAGAAGCGGATCCCCTGCCCCGTCCGGTGTTACCTCGCATAAGGTTGCACCCACCGGTTCGCCGTATCTGACCTTGTTCACCTGCCCGCCAAGATGGTGCCCCAGAACCCCGATCCCGTAGCAGCAGCCAAGGAAAGGCACGTCGCGCCCGGTGATTTCGGGCATAAGACCAAGGACCGCATCCTCGATCCGTTTCTCGACCGGCGACTTGTCTTCGGGTGCATCGCTGACACAGCCCGGACCGCCACCGACAATGACACCGGAATAGGCCGAGAGGTCCAGACCGGCGGGTATATCCTCCTGATCCAGCCGGATGCGGTGCACCGCGTCCGATGCCAGCCCGCCTTTCCGCAGGAAGGCCGCGAATTCATCATCGGCCGCCTCTGCCTCAGGGCGGAGCTGCAGGATCAAAAACGGCTTGGTCACGCCGGCATCCGCTCCTCGACGATGGCGGCCCACCAGGAACAGCCCGCTGGGATCGCTTCGTCATTGAAGTTGTATTCGGGGTGATGGACCATTGCCGTATCGCCGTTGCCGACAAGGATATAGGCACCCGGGCGTTCCTCCAGCATATAGGCGAAATCTTCGCCGCCCATGATCAGGGGGGCCTTGCCGCAATCGCCTGCGACCTTTTTCGCGGCGCTGGCGGCGAATTCGGTCTCGGCCTCGGAATTCACCATCACCGGGTAGCCGAGCATATAGTTGACATCCGCCCTGGCGCCATAGGCATCCGCCGTCGCCTCGGCGATCTTGATCACGCGGGCCTGCGCCAGCTTGCGCACATCGCGGTCGAGCGTCCGCACCGTCCCTTTCAGCTTCACTTTCTGCGGGATGACGTTGAAGGCCTTGGACTCGGTCTCAAAGCTTGTCACTGACACGACGACCTGACTGACCGGATCGACATTGCGGCTGGCGATGGTTTGCAGCGCGATGACGATCTGGCTGGCGACCACGGTCGTGTCGATGGTTTCATGCGGTTTGGCGGCATGGCCGCCCCGGCCTTCGATGTCGATCTCGAACTGGTCAGTGGCGGCAAAGAACGATCCGGATCGGATTGCGAAACTGCCGACCGGCTGGCCCGGCCAGTTATGCATGCCGTAGACCTCCTGAATGTGAAACCGCTCCATCATTCCGTCTTCGCACATTTCGCGCCCGCCGCCGCCGCCCTCTTCGGCAGGCTGGAAGATGACGATGACGGTGCCGTCAAAATTGCGGGTCTCGGAGAGGTATTTGGCAGCGCCCAGCAGCATCGCTGTGTGGCCGTCATGGCCGCAGGCATGCATCTTTCCGGGCGTTTTTGAGGCATAGGGCAGCCCCGTCGCCTCAATGATCGGCAGCGCGTCCATATCGGCGCGCAGGCCCACAACCTTGCCCTTTGTATCCGCCTTGCCCCTGATCACGCCGACAACGCCGGTGCGGCCGATCCCCTCGACCACCTCATCACAGCCGAAATCGCGCAAGAGCCCCGCGACCTTGCCCGCAGTCCGGTGGGTATCGAACAAAATCTCAGGGTTTTCATGAAAGTCGCGGCGCCATTCGGTGATTTCCGGCAACAGCTCGGCGAAGCGGTTCTTGATCGGCATGGTTCTGACCTTCGGGTTGAGTGCGGCGGGATCGTCGGCGAAATCGTCCCGGGCCGCAAGGGCGGTCAGCGGTCGATCAGGCCGTACCAACTATAGGCAAGCGGCAAAAGCGCCCGGCGCAGACGACCGAAGGGGAACCGCGCGGGCGAGGCGGCCATCAGGGCGGGCGCCCCGACCTGCCCTGTCGCCAATCCGGCCAATAGCTTGCCGGCATAGGAGCCGAGCGCCACGCCATTGCCGTGATAGGCGAACCCCGCCCAGGCATCGGGCCAGTCGCCAATGGGTCCGGCATAGGGTGTCAGGTCGCGCGACAGGCAGACAAAGCCCGACCAGAAATGCGGGGTTTCCACATTGGCCCAGGCGGGGAACATTGCCTCAAAATCGGCACGCGCCCGCGCCTTCATCGCCGCCTGCGCTGCAGGGCTTGCGCTGGTGCCACCGCGCAGACCGAACAGGAACCGGCGATTGGGCATCAGGCGGAAATAGTGCAGCAGGTGGCGCGTATCATAGGCCATCAGATCGCTCGACCAGCCCTGCGCGGCAATCTCAGCTTCGGTCAATTCCCGCGTCACCAACACCGCCGATTGCGCCGGCAGGTAGCGTCCGGCCATCCAGTCCGGCACATCCTCGCTCGAATAACCATTGGTGGCGATGATCAGCTTATTTGCGATCAGCGTGCCCTCGGGCGTAGTCAGCCGGTATTCGCCATCCGCGCGCACGACACCGATGACGGGAGAATTCTCGTAGATCCGCGCGCCCGCCTCCTGCACCACTTGGGCAAGGCCGAGCACGTATTTCAGCGGGTTGAGCGCGAAGCCCAGGGGAAAGCGGATCGCGCCGTGAAAGCCCGCCCCCACCAGTCCTTCACCCGCCAGCTCCCCCGGCCCGATGACATCGACCTTGACGCCGTAGTCGCGCTCACGCTCCCGCGCCTCCGCGCGCAAGCCCACGAAATCCTTCGACCGGTGCGCCATCACCGCCTCACCGCCGCGCGAATGGGCGTCGGCATCGACAGAATGACGCGCAAGGAAGTCCGAGACATGTTCGGCCGAGGCGGCCTGCGCCCGGTGCCAGTCGGCCATGCCCTCTGGCCCGAACCGGCGCAGAAGCGAGGTATCGCTGGCCTTGGTCCCGCCGATACAGGCAAAACCGCCATTGCGGCCCGAGGCGCCCCAGCCGATGCCATTGGCCTCCAGCACCGCGACATCGGCCCCGGCATCGCGCGCCAGATGCAGTGCGGCGTTCAGCCCGGTATAGCCGCCGCCGATGACGGCCACCTCAGCCCGCACCTCACCCTTCAGTGCGGGACCCCGCAGAGGACGGGCAATGGTGGTGTCCCAGTAGCATTCCGCCACCGGGCCATCACCATAGCCGTGATCCTCATAGATACGGCGCATGGCTTGCCTCAGGTCCGCACCGCCGCCTGTTCATCCGCGCGCTGCTTGGCAATCGACCGCTTGGAGATCAGCGAGGCGGTGATCACGCCCACTGTCACGATGGAGATCATGATCGTCGAGAGCGCATTGATTTCCGGGCTGACACCAAGGCGCACTGATGAGAAGATTTTCATCGGCAATGTTGTCGAGGACGGCCCCGCCGCAAAGGACGCAATGACGAGGTCGTCGAGCGACAAGGTGAAGGCCAGAAGCCAGCCCGAGATCACCGCAGGCGCGATGATCGGCAGGGTCACCGACTTGAACGCATCGAAGGGCGTGCAGCCAAGGTCCAGCGCCGCCTCTTCCAGCGACTGATCGAAGGTCACGAGGCGAGAAGAGACGACGACCGAAACATAGCACATCGTAAAGGTCGTATGTGCCAGCACGATGGTGGTGACACCGCGGTCAAGCCCGATGGCGATGAAGAGAAGCAGCATCGCGAGACCGGTGATCACCTCTGGCATCACCAGAGGCGCATAGATCATCCCGGAAAACAGCGTCCGCCCCCGGAACCGCCCCGCACGCACCATCACATAGGCCGCGAGCGTACCGAGGATCGTCGCCAGAGTTGAGGACAGGACGGCAACCTTCAGCGTGACCCAGGCCGCGTTCAGGAAGGCGTCGTTCTGCAACAGCTCGCCGTACCATTTGGTCGAGAACCCGGCCCAGACCGTCACCAGCTTCGACTCGTTGAACGAGAAGATGATGAGGATGATCATCGGCAGATAGAGGAAGGTGAAGC
>NZ_JBARVQ010000156.1:0-4642 GCF_049646345.1 Albidovulum sp.
GGCCCCAAAGCCGGAGCCGCCTTTGATCGGCGCCGTAGGCCGCACTTTCCAGCGCGCCGAGCGTACAGAAATTGCCAAGCCGCGCGGCCAGCCCCAGAATCGCACCTGCGCTGAGGCCGACAAGGGCCGCCAGAACGCCGGGTGACAAAGTGTCCATTCCTGTCTCCTCCCTGAGACGTGTTTCTTATGGCTTCTTACAGAACAGCTCGTTCAGAAGCCCGATCATGCGTTCCGTCCGCTGATCGCACAGCGAGTAGTGAATCACCTTGCCGTCGCGCCGGGGGCGCACCAGACCTTCCAGCCTCAGTCGCGCCAGTTGCTGGCTGACCGCAGCCTGACGCGAGGCGAGCAGGGTTTCAAGTTCGGTCACCGATTTCTCACCACCAATCAGATGGCAGAGGATGGTCAGGCGGCCTTCATGGGCGAATGCCTTGAGAAAACCGGTGGCCGCGTCCGCGCGTGTGCCAATGTCGTCGGCGAAGGTTGCCGCGCGGCCATCAGCGGCAGGAAGGTGGTCAGAAGGCAAGGTCATCCGCGACAGCCTCGATCCCCGCCCGTGCGCAGGCATCGTCGATGTCCGGGCCGGGCGCGCCCGAGACCCCGACACCGCCCACGAGCGATCCCGCCGCATCAATCGGCACGCCGCCGCCAAGCGGCAGCGCCATGCTCAGATGCCGGATGCCCGAGGAAATCTTGTCAGGCGCGGTTTCCTCGGCCAGTGTCAGCGTGTCGATGCGGAAGCTGACGGCGGTCCAGGCCTTGCGGCGGGCGGTTTCCTCGACATGCGGACCTGCGAAGCGGTCGCGCAGAAAGACCTGTGTCACGCCGAACCGGTCCACCACCGAAACGCCGACCTGATAGCCCTGTTCGCGGCAGTTTTCTAACGCCGCCTGCGCCAGTGTCAGGGCGACTTCGGGCTTCATCACCTGAAAGGTGATCAGCGCGCCGTCATCCTGCGCGGCGGCCGGGGACGCCATCAGCGTCAGCGCGAGTGCCAGTTTCCTCATTCCGTCTTCTCCCTTTGATATTGGCCGGTTTCTTCCATCATCCGTCCCAGCAAGCCCCAGAAAAAGTCCTCGCCCGGATAGCCGTCGATGCGTCCGGCTTCGCGCCCATTGGCAATCAGAATGAAGGTCGGTGTGAAAACGGGGCGCGGGCCGAGTTCGACATCCGCAGGGTAGGGGCCCCGGATATGCACCCGTTCCAGCGGTGCCGCGCGCCCTTCGGGCGTCTTGGGATAGATCGGCGCGATCACCCGGTCCCATTCGGCGCAATAGACGCAGCCATCCTGTTCGACCATCAATAGCCGCAGCTCTGCCATCGCCGGAGATCCGGCCATCAGAACCGCAAGAAAGGGCAGGAGGGCGATACGCATGGTTGACGCCTTCGGTATTACATATAAAAAACGTAATATGTTTTTCCGTCACCGGCAAGGCGAGGGTTTCCCGTGCTGATCGATCCGACATTCGGCGGTGCCCTTCTGGCCGGTATCCTGTCGTTCCTATCGCCCTGCATCCTGCCGATGGTGCCTTTTTACCTGTGTTACATGGCGGGCATCTCCATGGCGGAACTCCGGTCGGACGCGACCATTGCGCCGGGCGCGCAGCGGCGGCTGATTCTGTCGGCCATCGCCTTCGCGCTCGGGGTCACGACGATCTTCGTCCTTCTGGGAATGGGGGCCACGGCGCTGGGGCAGGTCTTTCGCCAGTGGCTGGAGCCGCTGTCTTACGTGGCAGCAGGTATCCTGTTCCTGTTCGGCCTGCATTTCCTCGGGGCTCTGCGCATCCCGTTCCTCTACCGCGAGGCGCGGATCGAGGCGAAGGTGGAGCCGTCGACGATGTTCGGCGCCTATGTCATGGGGCTCGCCTTCGGCTTCGGCTGGACGCCCTGCGTCGGCCCGGCCCTTGCGGCGATTCTGATGGTGGCCTCGGGTCTCGACACGATCTGGCGCGGGGCGGTTCTGCTCTTCGTCTATGGCATGGGCATGACCGCGCCCTTCGTGCTCGCGGCGGTTTTCGCCAAGCCGTTTCTCGGCTGGATGAACCGCAACCGCCGCTATCTGCGCCATGTGGAAACGGTCATGGGCGTCATGCTGATCCTCTTCGCCGTTCTGATCGCGACCGGATCCGTCAATGCGATTGCCCAGTTCATGATTGAGTATATGCCCTGGACCACAAAGTTCATATGATCCCGACAGGAGGACAGAATGAAACGCCTCTTTGCATCTTTGGCCCTGACCCTGACACTGGCTTTTCCGGCCGTTGCGGTAGAACTGGGCGATGACGGGCTGCACAAGCCCGACTGGCTGCGCAATACCTTCAAGGATCTGCGCGAGGATCTGGCCGAGGCCAATGGCGAGGGCAAGCGCCTGATGATCATCGTCGAACAGCGCGGCTGTATCTACTGCACGAAGATGCATGAAGAGGTCTTCCCGCTGCCCGAGATCGACGCCCTGATCCGCGAGAATTACTTCGTCGTGCAGATGAACCTTTTCGGCGATGTCGAGGTCACCGATTTCGACGGTGAAACCCTGCCGGAAAAGGACATGGCGGTGAAGTGGGGCGTTGTTTTCACGCCCACGATGATCTTCCTGCCCGAGGAGGTGCCAGAGGAAACAACGGCATCGAAGGCGGCCGTCGTGATGATGCCGGGGGCCTTTGAAAAGGGCACGACAGCCGCGCTCTTTACCTGGGTCAAGGATCACGGCTACAACTCAGGCGAGCATTTTCAGAAATACGTTGCCGAACGCACAAAACAGAAATCATCGAACTGAGAGCATAAGGTCGCGACCCTTCGAATTCACATATTCAATCTAGTGAATTTTAAGTTGCATGCGACCGCATGCCTCAGTTAGGCTCCGAGTCGGGAGAGAACAGGGAGGACATCCATGACGCGCCAGTTACTGATTGGTCTTGCAGTATCGGCCTTGGCGGCCGGGGCCGCGATGGCCGAAACCGCCCCGGCGGACGTGATGTTCGAGGAAGGTTCGGTCGCCGCATCGCTGACCGGAGCGGCGGGCGATCCGGCTGCGGGCGCTGTGATTGTCGGCGACAAGAAGCAGGGCAATTGCGTCGCCTGTCATGCGGTTTCCGCCTTGGCCGACATACCGTTTCAGGGTGAGATCGGCCCGATGCTGGACGGCGTCGCCGACCGCTGGAGCGAGGCCGAGATCAGGGGCATCGTGTCGGATGCCAAGATGACTTTCGACGGCTCGATGATGCCGTCCTTTTACAAGACCGGCCCCTATATCCGCCCCGGAAACGCCTTTACCGGCAAAGCGGCCGAGGGCGAATTGCCGCCATTGCTGAACGCACAGCAGATTGAGGATGTCGTCGCCTTTCTTCTGACGCTCAAGGAATGAGCAGCAGGGCAGGGCGCAACGCATGAAGGAGCACAAGATGAAACTGAACAGACGGGATGCCATGGCGCTCGGCCTCGGCGGTCTAGCCGCGGCGGTTCTGCCGATGCCGGCATGGGCCGCAACGGTTGAGGAACTGGTGGCTGAATTCGCAGGCGGGGCCGAGGTCGGGTCGGGCGGGATCACCCTGACCGCGCCCGAGATTGCCGAAAACGGCAACACGGTGCCGATCGGTGTCGATGCGCCGGGCGCGGTGTCGATCATGGTGCTGGCCACAGGCAACCCGACGCCGCCGGTCGCTACGTTTAATTTCGGCCCGGCTGCCGGGGCGCAATCCGCCTCGACCCGCATTCGTCTGGCCAAGACGCAGGACGTGGTCGCGCTGGCGAAGATGGCCGATGGCTCGGTCGTTCAGGCCTCATCCACGGTCAAGGTCACCATCGGCGGCTGCGGCGGCTGAGTTCAGGGAGCATATAACATGGCAAAAGACGTCAAACCCCGCGTGAAGGTCCCGAAAACCGCTGCTGCCGGTGAGGTGGTGACGATCAAGACCCTGATCAGCCACCCGATGGAAAGCGGTCAGCGCAAGGACAGCGACGGCAACGTCATTCCACGCTCGATCATCAATCGCTTCACCTGCGATTTCAACGGCGCCAATGTCGTCGATGTGACGCTGGAACCGGCGATCTCTACCAATCCGTATTTTGAGTTCTCGGCCAAGGTCGATGCCTCGGGTGAATTCAAGTTCACCTGGTACGACGATGACGGCGATGTTTACGAGGACACGAAGCCGATCGAGGTTGCCTGACGCGTGGGATGAGGACAGGGCCGTGCGCGGGGCTTGATCCGGCACGGTCCTCAGGGAGGATAACGCATGAAGATGAAAACACTCGCCAGCACCTGCGCCGTCGTTGCCTTGGCCGGGATGCCGGTCTGGGCCGGGCCGGCCGATGATACGCTGGTCATCAACGGCGAAACCGAAATCGTGACGCATACCGAAGCAGCACCTGACTATATCGATGGCCTGAGCGAACAGTATTCAGGCTGGCATTTCCGCAATGCCGATACCCGCGACATGGAGCGGGACGATTTCGACAATGCCGGTATGCTGGGCGTCGAGGCCGCAATGGCCAGCTGGGACACGGTGGACGGATCCGAAGGCAAGGCCTGCGCCTCATGCCACGAAAGCCCTGACAGCATGGTTGGTGTCCGCCCCCAGATGCCGAAATTCAATGAAGCGAAGGGCACGATGTACACGCTGGAAATGTACATCAACGATTGCCG
>NZ_JBARVQ010000157.1:0-3140 GCF_049646345.1 Albidovulum sp.
CACCCATACCTCGGTTTTCAATGCGGTTCAGGCGGCTGGCGGCTGATGCACGGCACGCTTCCTTCTGCGTCTTACGCCATGCCTGATCCGGAGGAGGTTGCCGCCTATCATGCGCGCTCTCCCAAGCCATTGATGTGTGACGTGCTGCAACGGGCGAAGGAGGATGGCAGGACATTGATACAGCCGCGTTGCGGAGTCGGTGGGCAGAGCGAGATGATCGCTTTGCTTCGCCATCTGGATACTGAAGGCCATGCCGATCTGCTCACCCTGACAATCGACAGCCATACCCGGTTGACCCATTTCGACCGGGCCGCATGGCTGCTGGCCGAGTCGCCGGATCAATTGAACGGCTACCCGCTTGTGGCGCATGGCTGGGAGGCGGCGCGGGCTCTGAATGAGCAATTCGGAAAGCCAATCCAGATTCGGCACGGCTCGCCCGATGCGCGGACATTGTTCAATGTCAGCCTCTGTGCCGGATTCAGCAGCTTCGAAGGTGGTGGCATCAGCTATAACCTGCCCTATTGCAAGGATATTCCCCTCTCCTCCTCGCTTCGCGCATGGCAGGAGATTGACACTGTCTGCGGCCAGCTTGGCCAAATGTCAGCGCCCATCGACCGGGAATTCTTTGGCTCGCTGTCCGGCGTGCTCGTCCCGCCCTCAATTTCCCTTGCGGTGATCTTCCTCGAAGCAGCGCTGGCGGCGCAGGCAGGCTGCACCTGCCTTTCCCTTGCGATCCCGCAGAATGGGTCGGTGATTCAGGATACGGCCGCCTTGCGCTGTATACCACGGCTGGCAAGGTTGTACCTTCCGGACGAGGCGCAGGTTTTTCCTGTCCTACATCAGTTTATGGGCGTGTTTCCGAAGGAATTCGAAACTGCCGAGCAGATGATTTTCCTCGGCGGGCTCACGGCCCGGCTGGGCGGCGCGACCAAGACGATCACCAAGACCACGCAAGAGGCACAGGGTATTCCCGACGCGTCGGTCAACGCGGCCGGGCTGCGCACCACGCGGGTGGCTTTTGAGCCGCAATTCGGTCAGTTCACCGTCCCCGAAGACCGCCTGCAGGAGGAGATGTACTGGATCGAGCGCGAAACCCGCGAATTGCTAGATCCCATCATGGCCGAGCGCGATCTAATTGGTGCGATTGTCCGCGCTTTCCGCGAGGGTCGGCTTGACATTCCCTTTCCCTCCAATCGCGATGCCTGGGGCGCAACCTTGCCCGTGCGCGATCAGCACATTGCGGTCCGGTTCGCGAAGTTCGGCAACCTGCCGTTTTCCGAAGCAGTTCGAAAACGAAACGACGCCTGCCTGTCGCGGCGCGAGGTAGGCGATGTGAGTTATCTCGACGTCATCGACAGTATCTTCTGTTTTGCCGATCAGAAAATCGGACGCACCCCTTCCCATCCCACATCACAGGATCTTTCCCATGACCACACCAGAAAACGGTTCCGCAACTGACTATGTCGTCCGCGATATCGCCCTGGCAGCGCTGGGTCGGCGTGAAATCGACATCGCGGAAACCGAAATGCCCGGGCTGATGGCAATGCGGGAGCTTTACGGCGATGCCAAACCACTCAAGGGCGCCCGTATTGCCGGGTCCCTGCATATGACCATCCAGACTGCCGTCTTGATCGAAACCCTTGTCACGCTTGGCGCCGAGGTCCGCTGGGCGTCGTGCAATATTTTCTCGACGCAGGATCAGGCCGCAGCCGCCATCGCCGCCGCGGGCATTCCGGTTTTTGCGACCAAGGGTGAAACCTATGACGAATACTGGACCTATTGCGACAGCACCTTCGACTGGGGCAACGGTGAAACCGCGAACCTTATTCTGGATGACGGCGGGGACGCTACGGAAATCATTCTGCTTGGGGCCCGGGCTGAACTGAACCCCGAGTTGCTGGACAACCCGACCAACGACGAAGAGGTCTCGATGTTCAAGATCATGAAGCAAAGGATGGCCCGCGATCCAGGCTGGTATTCCAAGGTCTTGTCCAACCTGATCGGCGTTTCCGAAGAAACCACCAGCGGCGTCCGCCGCCTGAGGGCACTGGACAAGGAAGGCGCGCTGCCGTTCCCGGCGTTCAACGTCAACGACAGCGTGACCAAGTCCAAGTTCGACAACAAGTATGGCTGCCGAGAATCGCTGATCGACGCGATCCGTCGGGGCACCGACACGATGATCGCGGGCAAGGTCGCCGTGGTCTGCGGGTTCGGGGATGTCGGTAAGGGCGCGGCCCAGTCGCTGGCCGGGGCCGGTGCACGGGTTCTGGTCACCGAAGTCGATCCGATCTGTGCGTTGCAGGCCGCGATGGAGGGGTACGAAGTTGTGCGCCTGAGCGATGCGGCGCACCGTGCGGATATCGTGGTCACGACCACGGGCAACAAGGACGTTGTGACCGCCGAAGACATGCAAAAACTGCCGGACATGGCCATCGTGTGCAACATCGGCCATTTCGACAACGAAATTCAGGTCAAGAACCTGCGGAATTTCGAATGGATCACTGTCAAGGATCAGGTCCACATGATCAGGCTGCCCAGCGACAAGCGTCTCATTCTGCTGTCCGAAGGGCGTCTGGCCAACCTTGGCAACGCAACCGGGCATCCCAGCTTCGTGATGTCCACATCCTTCACAAATCAGGTTCTGGCGCAGATCGAATTGTTCACGAACAGGGACAAATACGAGCACAAGGTTTATGTCCTGCCCAAGCATCTTGACGAAATGGTAGCACGTCTGCATCTCGATCACGTGGGGGCGCAATTGACCGAGCTGAGCGAGGATCAGGCGAATTATATCGGTGTCGCGGCAACAGGGCCTTTCAAACCTGAAGAATATCGCTATTAAGGCGAAGTCAGAATAAACACTTCGCCCTTAGATGGATTAATCGCTTTGGACTATTCGGCCGCTTTCGTCTACATCCTGTCAGCCATCGCACTTCTGGGGTCTCCTGGCCCTGCGATCGCCTGTCTTTTGGCCGTCGGACGGGCTGAACCGGTTCCGATTGGAACCCGCTATCTTGCGGGGATGCTGGTTGGCCTTGCGACAGCGGCGGGAATCTGTGCCGCCGGTGTCGTGTCCGCCCGTGAAATTGCCCCGACGCTCTTTACATTCATGAGCATCGCGGCAGGCATCTACCTGATCT
>NZ_JBARVQ010000158.1:0-3450 GCF_049646345.1 Albidovulum sp.
TTACCTGAATGAGCAGATGAAGGCCATTCAGCGCGAGTTGGGCGATGGCGAGGAAGGCCAGAACGAGATCAACGAACTGATCGAAAAGATCGCCAATACCAAATTCTCGAAAGAGGCCCGCGACAAGGCCGAGGCCGAGCTGAAGAAGCTGAAGTCGATGTCGCCGATGTCTGCCGAGGCGACGGTTGTGCGCAACTACCTCGACTGGTTGCTGAGCCTGCCGTGGGGCGTGAAATCCCGCGTCAAGAAGGACTTGCGCAAGGCGCAGGAGGTGCTGGACGCCGATCACTACGGGCTTGAAAAGGTCAAGGAACGCATCGTCGAATATCTCGCCGTGCAGCAGCGGTCCGTAAAGATGAAGGGCCCGATCCTCTGCCTCGTCGGCCCTCCAGGGGTTGGCAAGACCTCGCTTGGAAAATCCGTCGCCAAGGCGACGGGGCGCGAATTCATCCGCATTTCGCTTGGCGGGGTGCGTGACGAGTCCGAGATCCGCGGCCACCGCCGGACCTATATCGGCTCCATGCCCGGCAAGATCATTCAGGCGCTGAAAAAGGCCAAGACCACCAATCCCCTGATCCTGCTCGATGAGATCGACAAGATGGGGCAGGACTTCCGCGGCGACCCTGCCAGCGCTATGCTGGAAGTGCTTGATCCGGAACAGAACAATACCTTTATGGATCACTATCTGGAGGTCGAATACGACCTTTCGAACGTGATGTTCCTGACCACCGCGAACTCCTACAACATGCCGGGGCCGCTTCTGGACCGGATGGAGATCATTTCGCTCGCCGGTTACACCGAGGACGAAAAGCGCGAGATTGCCAAGCAGCACCTGATCCCGAAGCAGGTCAAAAACCATGGGCTGCGCAAGAAGGAATTCGTGCTGGCGGATGATGCGGTGCAGGAAATGGTGCGCACCTATACCCGCGAAGCGGGCGTGCGGAACCTTGAGCGCGAGATCGCCAAGATCGCCCGTAAGGCCCTGACCAAGATCGTCCGCAAGGATGTCGAAACGGTCGAGGTCACGGCGAAGAACCTTGAGGATTTCCTTGGCGTCAAGAAATTCCGCTACGGGCTGGCCGAAAAGGAAGACCAGATCGGTGTCGTGACCGGGCTCGCCTGGACCTCGGTCGGTGGTGACCTTTTGTCGATCGAGGCGCTGAAACTGCCCGGCAAGGGGCGGATGAAGACCACCGGCAAGCTTGGCGATGTGATGAAGGAATCAATCGAGGCCGCCTCCAGCTTCGTGCGTGCGATCAGCCCCGAGATTGGCGTGAAGCCGCCGGTCTTTGAAAAAATCGATATCCACGTCCACGTGCCCGAAGGCGCCACGCCCAAGGACGGCCCTTCGGCGGGTGTCGGCATGGTGACCTCCATTGTCTCGGTTCTGACCCAGATCCCGGTCCACAAGGATATCGCGATGACGGGTGAGGTGACGTTGCGCGGCAACGTTCTGGCCATCGGTGGGTTGAAGGAAAAGCTGCTGGCGGCCCTGCGCGGCGGGGTCAAGACGGTTCTGATCCCGGAAGAAAACGCCAAGGACCTGCCAGAGATCCCGGACAATGTGAAAGCCGGGCTTGAGATCATCCCGGTTTCTCATGTCCGCGAAGTGCTGAAACATGCACTGGTGCGCAAACCCGAACCGATCGTCTGGGATGCCGAAGCCGAGGAAGCCGCCGCCAAGGCAGCGCTTTCCGAGCAGAAGGCCAGTACGGGCGCGACGGCCCACTGACCGGCACCAGTGATTTGCATTGAAAAGGCGCGCCTTGCGGGGCGCGCCTTTTTTGTCGCGCGCGTCGGACTTTGTTGCAAAACACCTGAGGCATCGTAGCGCGGTGACGGAGTGCGCGTTAGTCTTCGATTGGATGAAGGAAGGGGCATTTCTCAATGACCGCCAGAAAAACCACAAAAACACCCGCAAAAGCCACCCGTGCACCGGCCAGCGCCAAACCGGCTGCGCTTGCGGGGGCAACGGTACCTTCGAAGACAGCAGCCCCTGTTAAGAAGCAGGCACCGGCAACCACCTCGGCGGAGGTGCCACGGTTGCCCACGGCGGACATCCAGACCGGCGATATCGATAAAACTGTGTTGCGAAAGAAAGAGCTGTTCGAACGCGTGGTTGACGCGACGGGTGCGAAGAAGAAAGACGTAAAACCCATCGTGGAAGCGACGCTGAAAGCACTGGGTGACGCATTATCGGCAGGCGAAGATCTGGTCCTGCCACCGCTGGGCAAGGCCAAGGTCAACCGGCAGAAAGACCTCGGCTCGGCCGAGATGCTGGTGATCCGGCTCCGGCGGCAGGACGAAAAGCCTGCGGAAGCTGCGACGGATGGTGGTGCGGACGCCGATTGATCCGGGCAACCACGCGGCCTTAGGGGCGACGTTCCCCCCTTGCACGAATGAAAGATTAGGGCTAGGAACCCCGCCGACCGGGTGATTAGCTCAGTGGTAGAGCGCTTCGTTCACATCGAAGATGTCGGGGGTTCAAATCCCTCATCACCCACCATTTCTTCCCTCCCACCGCACGCCGGCTTAACGGCAATTCAAGGCTTGCGCGGTCAGATCGGCTGGTGTTCCGACTGCCGGCAGGGGGCCGCGATGCCGTTGCAATTCAAGTATTTCAAACCCTTTTCGTTGACCTGGCTTGCCTCGGCCCTGCCGCTTGGCGCGGGGCTGTTTATAGCCTTTGAACCGGTTCACCACCTCGGCGATTGGAGCCGGTCGGTCAGCACGACCTTTGGCGGTACCTCGCCCTATCTGCTGATCAATGCGGGTCTTGTCGGGATCGGGCTGAGGGGGGCTGTGCGGCCCTGACCGAGTCGACAAGGGGCGGTTCCGGCGGTAGGCTGGGGGTCCGAGAAAGGTACCCTCATGCGATCCTTCCCCGAGCTTTATATCCTTCGCCATGGCCAGACCGAATGGAATGCCGTGCACCGGATGCAGGGTGCACTTGATTCGCCGCTGACCGCACTTGGGCGGGAACAGGCAGGCCGACAGGCCGGGATTCTTGCCCGGACCGGGGTCGGGGCCGAAAATCATTCCTTTCATGTCAGCCCCCAAGGCCGTGCCCGGCAAACGGCAGAGATTGTGCTCGGGCCGCTCGGGATCGTGCCAGAAGTCGATGCCCGCCTGCGCGAAATCAGCCTTGGCACCTGGGACGGGCTGACACAAGCCGGGATCGAGGCGCGCAATCCCGGCATATTCGACGGCGATCATCCGTTTCTGTGGCAGGATCGCGCGCCCGAGGGGACCGGCTTTGCCGCATTCGATGCCCGGCTACGGGACTATCTTGCCGATCTGACCGGGCCGACGGTCATAATCGCCCATGGCATGGTTTCGCTGTTTCTGCGCGGCGCGGTTCTGGGCCTCGATCTGGATGGAATCGCGGGGCTGCCGGGCGGGCAGGGCGTGGTCTATCACCTGAAGGACGGCATTCAGACGCGGCTTGAA
>NZ_JBARVQ010000159.1:0-2759 GCF_049646345.1 Albidovulum sp.
CCTTCACCTCTGGATCGGTCACCACGATCATGTTGCGATTGCGCAGCGACAGCATCAGATCGCCCGCCTGAAACATCGGGAAGGCGTCCGCCATGTCCGATGACAGTTCCTCTACCTCATTCAGATGGAACTCCCCGCCCGTGCGGGTGCGGAAGAAACCGGTTGAGGTGATCAGCGCCTCAAGGTCGTTTTCGATGAATAGCGTGGTCAGCGCCTTTTCAAAGACCTTGTTGCCATCCTCATCGAACTTGAAGACGAGGTCTTCCCAATAGGGTCCGCCAAAGGGCCAGGGAATGTCGCTGTTCGGCGCATCGACACGGTCGCCGCCCGAGATCACGACGCCGCCATCCTCCAACCAGTTCGGTGAGTGGTGGTTGACGATGCCGGGCGTGGTCCAGACCGGTTTGCCGCAGCGATCCAGCCGCGCCATGCCGCCGCTTTCAAAGCTGAACACGATATCGCCCCCGGGCGTGATGATCGTGCCATGGGTGATGGCATTCCAGTCGGTCGCGGGGTTGTCGCGGAAAAAGGACGGGTCTTCGAACAGCGTATGGGCGCTCAGTTCCCAATCGTTGATCACGGTGCCGTCGCGGCGGATCAGGCGGGCACGGTTGTTGCCCTCCATGAACCCCGACAGAAGGATCAGATCGTCCTGTTTCGCCGCAGGGTCGTTCACGGTCACGCCGGTACCTTCTCGGGTCGCCGGCCGCAGGAAATGGATGGGTTCGGTCCCGCGCAGGTTCGGCAGTTCCTCGACCAATGTCTTGGCCTCATCCAGCGTGCCCCAGACCAGCCGGTAGCCTGCGTTTTCCTTCACCGCGGAGTAAAGCCCTGCCGTGTAGCTGCCGCCGATGACAAGCACCGATCCGGCGAGAAGAGAGATAAGTTTCGACCGTTCCATGTTCACTCTGTTTTCTGGCTGTCTTCGACCCCGAGAAGCCGTTTTGCAAAAGGCACGATGTCATAGACCAGCCGGTCGCCCTTGTAGCGGGGGCCGCGCCCGTAGATGATACTGCGTGGTGTTTCATAGATCGCGGCACCGGTATCGACCGGCGGCGGGTTGTTGAGCGCCTGTTCATAGGCGGCGTTGTCGCGGATATAAAGGCCATAGCCCCGGAACTCATCGAACAGGGTTCCATCCTCGGGCGTGGCCTGATCGACGGGTTTCAGGACATAGTTGATGACCTGTCCATCCGGCTTCGGGAATTCCGAATAGAACCACCACACAAGCGGCGCGCCGTAGAACTGGGTGCTGGGATCATCCTCGCCGTATTTGATCGGGAAGAGATTGCCCAGAAGCACATGGGCGACGTCAAGCGAGCTTTCCGAAAAGCCCCGGAACCGGTCGCCATCGCCGCGTGCGGCGGTCTCGAATATCGGACCTTCGACATGGAGTTGCTGGCCGATCTCGCGCTCAAAACCGTGCAGGGTCATTTCCTTGGGCCAGGAGAGCCAAAGCGAGACGGCGAGCAGGACCGTTGCCAGAGCGCGAAGCGGCAGCGCCAGGCGCGCGCGGGAGATGAGGCCCGAGCGCCACATCACGATCATCGGCGGGATCATCACCGGGATGTAGTGATGGAGCAGCACCCGCCATGCCTGAAAGTAGAAGAAGAAAAAGAAGACGAGCGTGGCGAGTGTCAACGCGCGCGCCACCTTGTCCTGCCAGGGCCATGTCAGAAGGAAAAGCGCGGGCAGGATGCCGACCGGCACCGCCCAGAAGGCAAAGCGGCCGAAATCGACCCATGTCACATAGCGCAGGCGGGTGATGATATTGTCCGATCCGAATTCATCGCCGGGAAACGGCAGGCCGATCTCGGCGATGATCTTTGGCAGGACAACCGAGATTGCGGCCGCGACGATCAGCACCCCGGCAGCGGTCCAGAGCCGCGCCCAGGGAATGGGCCGCCATGTGACAAATACGGCGGCGGGCCAGATCAGCAGCCAGAGCCCGCCTGTGGGGATCACAAGATGCACCATGATGCCGGTGCCCAGCATCAGCCAGCGGCGATCCTCGATAAAGGCCAGCGCAAAGCCGAGGAAGACGAAAAGCGAAAGCGTCTCACGCGCGGCGGGCATCGGGCTGTCGCCGAAATAGACGTGGTAACCACCGGAATAAACGGTGGCGAGCACATAGACCAGAAGGGCAGCACCGATCAGCGCGTGGTCGAAGGCCAGAAGCGGGCGGGCCAGTTCACGCCCCGTACGGATCATCTGGATGATCACCGGGTAAAGCAGCGCGAGATACATCAAAAGGGGGGCGCGGACCGAAAACTCCCATTCCCCCCAGAGCCGCACGAACCAGCTTTCGGGGATAACGAAAAGCACCATGGTCAGACCCGGCGCATTGCGGATGGGCCCCGCCTCGGCCGTCCAGAAGGGCCAGCTTTCGGCGATGTAGAGGCGCGCGAACTGGAGAGAGCCGGAACCGTCGCCGGTAAAATTCTCCCAATAGAATTTCGGCGCGAAAAGCACGAGGCACAGCCAGAAAAGTGTGGCCGCGATCCAGAGGTCCTGCCCCTGCCCGGCAAGCCTGAGGCGGCTTGCCACGCCAGATGACAGGCGCAATCCGGCGACGACAAGGCAGGCAAGGTTCATGGCAAGGACAAGGAAGAAATAGGTGCTGCCCTTGGCGACGATACCGGTCAGCGACTGAAAGGCCGTGGTGACGCCGATATGGACGAGAAGTGTCAGTCCAAGACCGGACAAGAGCCAGAAGGCCGCGTGTTTCTCGCGCCCGAAAACGGCGGCAAGTGTCAGGC
>NZ_JBARVQ010000160.1:0-3334 GCF_049646345.1 Albidovulum sp.
GGACATGCAACTCCCCCTTAATCTGCTTGTGGGGGGCGTTATGGCATCCGAACGGGACGGAAATGTGACCCGGAACCGGTGAAAGTTTAGCAATGGAAACGGTTGACTGGGTGCGCCTACAGCATTGATGGGACGACCAGATCGGGCGGTCTGTGGCCGTCGGCGAAGGTCTTTATGTTGATGATCACCTTTTCGCCCATCTCGGTCCGCCCTTCGACCGTGGCCGAGCCCATATGCGGCAAGAGGACGACATTGGGCAAAGACCTGAGGCGCGGGTTGATCTCATGTCCGTGTTCGAAGACATCAAGGCCTGCGCCGGTGATCTCGCCTGCCCGCAGCATCCGCGTCAGCGCGTTTTCGTCGATCACCTCACCGCGCGACGTGTTCACGATCACAGCCCCCTCCTTCATCAGCCGCAGGCGGCGGGCATTCATCAGATGAAAGGTCGCGGGCGTATGCGGGCAGTTGATAGAAATGACATCCATCCGGCTGACCATCTGGTCAAGGCTTTCCCAATATGTTGCCTCGACCTCGGCCTCCTGCTCGGGGCGCAACCGCTGGCGGTTGTGATAATGGATCTGCATGCCGAAGGCCCGGGCGCGGCGGGCAACGGCCATGCCGATCCGCCCCATACCGAGAATGCCCAGACGGCGCCCGCCGACACGGCCCCCCATGAAAGCCGTCGGTGCCCAGCCCTGCCAGTTCCCAGACTGCATCGTCGACAGACCTTCGGGAATGCGGCGGGTGACGGCAAGGATCAGCGCCATGGTCATGTCGGCGGTATCCTCGGTCACGACACCGGGGGTGTTGGAGACGAGTATTCCCCGCTGGCGGGCCGATTGCACATCGATATGGTCGATGCCCGCACCGTAATTGGCGATCAGTTTCAGCTTCTCACCCGCCTGCGCCAGGAGGTTCGCGTCGATATGGTCGGTCACGCAGGGCACGATCACATCGGCCCGGCGCATCGCTGCCGCCAGTTCCTCGCGGCTCATCCTGGTATCGGGATCGCGCAGTTCGACATCGAAGAGCTCTTTCATCCGGGTCTCGACGACCTCGGGCAAGCGTCGCGTGACAACAACACTCAGACGCGGCGATCCCATCGGACAGTTCTCCTCTCTTCCAAAACGGCGTTTACCTTGGCAAAGTATGGGTCGAACGGGGCTGGCCACAAGCCCCGAATGACACCGCCGGACGGTTGCGGGCGGAAAACGGGCAGATGATGAAAAAAGAGAAGAACAGGTTTTGGAAAATCTGGGCGCTCCCGGCCCAGATCGGATTGGTTTTTGCACTGGCTTTGCCGGTTTCGTCGGCACCTGAGGGCGATGCGGTGCGCGGTTCAGTGACCAACCTGCCGCTGCCGCGGTTCGTCTCATTGAAGGCGGCCGAGGGCAATGTGCGCCGGGGGCCAAGCCTGAACCACCGCATCGACTGGGTGTTTCGTCACCGCGACATGCCGCTGCTGGTGACTGCGGAATTTGAACATTGGCGCCGGGTCGAGGATGCCGAAGGGCAGGGGGGATGGATCTATTACAGTCTCTTGTCCGGGGCGCGTACCGTCTCGGTTGCGGTCGACGGCACCGCATTGCGGGTGCGGCCAGATCCCGAAGCGCAGATCGTGGCCGAAGCGAAGGCCGGCGTGATCGGCCGTCTGGGCGAATGCGACCCGAATTGGTGCCGGATCGCTGCGGGCAGCACGAAGGGCTGGGTGGTCAAATCCGCGCTGTGGGGCGTTGCAGCGGATGAGTTGCGGGAATGACACCCGAAGAGGTGGTGCGCGCCTATTGGGACGACATGGGTAGCAATGATTTTGCCCGTGCGGCCCGCTGGTTTGCCGATGATTTCCGGCTCTACTGGCCGCAATCGCGGGAAGTGATCGAGGACCGCGCAGATTTCGCCGCGCTGAATGCGGCCTATCCGGCAAAGGGTCTCTGGCGGTTCCGGATGAACCGTATCGTAGCAAGCGACAGGGATGTCGTTAGCGATGTGACGGTGAGCGACGGCACCACGACCGCACGTGCCGTCACCTTTCATCGGGTCTTGGGTGACCGCATCTGCGAACAGGTCGAATACTGGCCTGACGACTATCCTGCCCCCGATTGGCGAAGCCGATGGGTGCGGCATGGTCTGCCGGAGGAATAGGCCGGCTTTTCCGTCACGCGGCGGGGTGGTAAGAGCCCGCAAGGTTCCGGGGTCCGAGCATGACCGACAACAAAACTTCACTGAACGTCTCCGCCGGGCTGGCATCGGTTTCGGTCGCTGTGATCCTCGTAGCGCTGAAACTCTGGGCTCTCGGCACCACGTCGTCTTTATCGGTCGCGGCCTCGCTCGCCGACAGCGCGCTTGATCTGATGATGTCGCTCGGCGGGCTCATGGCGATCCTCTATGCCGCACGCCCTGCGGATGAGGATCACGCCTTCGGTCATACCTCGGTCGAGGATCTCGCGGCGCTGGCGCAGTCTGTCTTCATTCTGATCTCGGGCAGCGTCATCGGCTGGTCCGCCATCGCGCGGCTTTTGTCGAAAGATCCGGTGCCTCTGGCCGGGCAGGCAGGCGGAATTGCCGTCATGGTGGTCTCGATCCTGCTGACCCTGGCGCTGGTACTTTGGCAAAGGCGGGTTGCGCGGAGGACCGGAAGCAAGGTCGTTGCAGCGGATTCGCTGCATTATATGTCCGACCTGATGCCGGCCGTCGGCGCGATCGCCGCGCTCTGGATCTCACGTCGGTTTGGCGTGGGTCATGTCGACAGCGTCGTCGCGCTCGCGGCGGCGTCGATCCTGATGATCGGTGCGGTTCGCATCGGCAAGGGCGCATGGGATGCTTTGATGGACCGGCGCGCGGATCCGGCCGTGATTGCCGGGATCGCGGGGATCGCGACGGATTGGCCCGGCGTCAGGGGCTTTCACGATCTCAAGACGCGCATGGCTGGCAGCCGTATCTTCGTGAACATCCATATCGAGCTTGATGGAGATCAGACACTGAGAGAGGCGCACAGCATTGGCGCCGGTCTGCGTCGCAGGATCATCGACACCTACCCTCAATGTGATGTCATCGTGCATAAGGATGTGGCGGGGGAAAATTAAAACGATTTTTCTGCGAAAAATCGGCAAATTTTCGCAGAAAATTTGTGTACCGCATCCAATGCTCTGTGCGGTCCTCGCTTGTGGTCGTTCCGCACATCCCGATCCGGGTCACGCGCGGCCATCAAAGGCGCCAACCGGGCGCAGTCGGTCCTTCCCTCATCGGCAGCAGGCTTCGAATCGCTGAAAGCGGTGATCCAGGTGCGCGTATCTAAGCAATTCATCTTAAAGTTGATTCTTCCCGGTTTTTACCG
>NZ_JBARVQ010000161.1:0-10383 GCF_049646345.1 Albidovulum sp.
CGGGCGCTGCGATGCGGGTGAGGTCAGGATGCGGAACGTGCCGGGCGACGACCGCCACGACACGCGCTGCCTCAGGGTTGATGAAATCGACTGGAACGCCCCGCCGGACGTCACGGCCAAGGCCGAAAAGACTGCAGTCGGCGATGTCGTCCTGAAGATGGACGACCTGCGCAAGTATTACGAGGTCAATGCCAATGCCCTTTTCGGCGGTGGCGACAAGAAAGTGGTGAAAGCCAACGAAACCCTGAGTTTCGAGGCGCATGAGGGCGAAACGCTGGCCATCGTCGGCGAATCTGGCTGCGGCAAGTCCACCTTTGCCAAGGTGCTGATGGGGCTGGAAACCGCGACATCGGGCCAGATCCTGCTCCACAATCACGAGATTCAGTCGACGCCGATCGAGGATCGCTCGACCGAAACCGTGTCGAGCGTA
This sequence comes from Albidovulum sp., assembly GCF_049646345.1. Classification (GTDB taxonomy): domain Bacteria; phylum Pseudomonadota; class Alphaproteobacteria; order Rhodobacterales; family Rhodobacteraceae; genus Albidovulum. The sequence goes on from NZ_JBARVQ010000161.1 coordinate 431, forward strand.
CAGATGGTGTTCCAGAACCCGTTCGACACGCTCAACCCGTCAATGACGGTCGGGCGCCAGATCATCCGGGCGCTGGAGATCTTTGGCGAAGGCAATTCCGACAAGGAACGCGAAGAGCGGATGCTGGAGCTTCTGGACCTCGTGAAGCTGCCGCGCGCCTTTGCGGACCGGATGCCGCGTCAGTTGTCCGGCGGGCAGAAGCAACGCGTGGGCATCGCGCGGGCCTTTTCGGGTGGTGCCAAGATCGTGGTGGCGGATGAACCTGTCTCGGCGCTCGATGTCAGCGTTCAGGCGGCTGTGACCGACCTTCTGATGGAGATCCAGCGCGAGAACCGGACGACGCTCCTCTTCATCAGCCACGACCTCTCGATCGTGCGCTATCTCAGCGACCGGGTCATGGTGATGTATCTTGGTCATGTGGTGGAACTGGGCACGACCGATCAGGTCTTCTCGCCGCCCTATCACCCCTATACCGAAGCGCTCTTGTCGGCGGTTCCGATTGCAGACACCCATGTCGAAAAGAAACGCATCGTGCTGGAAGGCGACATTCCGTCGGCAATGAACCCGCCACCCGGCTGCCCGTTCCAGACCCGTTGCCGCTGGAAGTCGAAGGTCGCGGGCGGGCTATGCGACAAGGACGTGCCACCGGTGCGGGTGCTGGGGAACGGCCACCAGATCAAATGCCACCTGCCCGACGAAACCCTCGCCGAAATGGAACCGGTCATCAAGATCGCGGCCGAGTAAGCCTGGGCAGAACCAGCATCGTGGCCCCAAGGGCCGCGATGCGCGCGCCCGAGCCGATTTTAAACCGGGCAAGGCCCGGCGCGTCCTCGGTATTCACGTCGCCAAGGTCTAGGGTCGTATAACCGTCCGCCTTCAGATCGCGGGTCGCCTGCCAGAGCAGAAGCTGGTGAGCGTTGAGCTGCCTGCCCTCCTGCCCCGACCAGCCGATGTGATAGGTCACCGCGGGCCGGTGCAGCAATAGCAGCATTGTGGCGATGGTCTGGTCTTCATAATTCGCCTGATAAAGCCGGGTTCCGCCGGGAACGATCTGTTCCCAAGTCCGGGTGAACCTGCCCGGCAGCGTGTGATAGCCGCGCAGGCGCTGTTGCGTCGCATCGCGGGCAAGCAGATCCTCAAGCGCTGCCGCTGTCGCCGCACCCTGCCCCACCGACAGGCCCGCGCCTTCGGCCCGCACCAGCCGGTTGCGCCATTTGCCCGCCAACCCCGCCCGCAGATCGGCAAGATCCGGACGGAGGTCAAGCACCGCCTGATGCCGGGCGGTCACGAGCGGGATCAGCCCGGCACCATGCAGTGCCCGCTCAGGCGTCATCACCGTCAGCCCCACCCCGCGCGCGATCATGCGACAGGCCATGACCGCCTCATCGGCGGGCAGATCCTCCAGCCAGACCGGCCCGCGACCAATCAGCGACAGTGTCACCGGCCCGGTGCGCCGGCTTGCCACTTGCACCAGTCCAACCCGCCGACCATGCCGCAGGATTTCGCCCCGGCTTACCTGCCGCCCCAATGCGGACAGGGCATCGCCATAGCTCCAATGCTGCTGCATCGGCAGCCCGGCACCCGCCGCCGCCTGCCCCCATTCCCGCCTGTCGATCCGGTCCCAGACAATCTTCATGACCGCATTAACCGGACGGAAACCTAACGGGAGGCTAATGCGGCGGATGAAACCGAAAAGTTCTGCTCCTGTCCTCGGCGTTCACGCCCCGGCCCCGCGCCTGAGCTTCGCAGCTCTGGCGTTGGTCACGACGGGCCTCTCCCTCGCCTTTCTCACCATGCTCGCGGGCTTTACCATCGCCGCCTCAATCTTCTGACGTCCGGCCACGCGCGCTTGATGCGAAGCCGAAAGCGTCCTATCACGCGGCTGCCGACGCATTCAGACAGGATTGACCCGATGACAGCACAGCAGTCCATGCTCGTGGCCGATATCGGCGGGACCAATACACGGGTCGCGCTTGCCGTCGGCGACAGGCTGGATCGGTCGACGATCCGCCGCTTTGCCAATTCCGGGCATTCCGGTCTTGGCCCGATCCTTTCGACCTATCTGGACGAGGCGGGCAATCCAGGCTGCACGGGGGCATGTGTAGCTGTTGCCGTGCCGGTCTATGACGGCGTGGCGAGGATGACAAATCTCGACTGGAGCATCGATTGCGGTGCTGTGGCCAAGGCGACGGGCGCGACCCGCGTTGCGGTGCTCAACGACCTTCAGGCGCAGGGCCATGCGCTGGGGCATCTCGCGCCCGCCAGCCTCCGTCCGGTCATCGCCGGGCAAGATGCGGGCGCGGACGCGGCGCGGCTGGTCATCGGTGTCGGCACCGGGTTCAACGCCGCCCCGGTGCATGAGGCCCCGGGCGGCCGGATCGTCGCCGCCTCCGAATGCGGCCAGATGACATTGCCCGTCCGCAACGAGGCCGATCTTGGCCTGATGCGTTTTGTCAAGGCGGCACACGGCTTTGCCTGCGTCGAGGATATCCTGTCGGGCCGCGGGCTGACGCGGCTGCATGCGTTCCATGCTGCCCAAGCCGGGCAAGACGCCTCGGCCGATGCCGTAGCGATCATGGCCGCAATCGCGGATGGGAACGATCCTGTCGCAACCGCCACCGCGCGCGCATTCATCCGCCTGATGGGGGCGGTCGCTGGTGATCTGGCGCTGTCATACCTGCCGTTCGGCGGCATCTATCTGATCGGTGGCGTCGCCCGGGCCTTCACGCCGCATTACGAGCGGTTCGGCTTTGCCGATGCCTTCCGCGACAAGGGTCGGTTTTCGACCTTCATGCAAAGTTTCCCGGTCGCGATCATCGAAGATGACTATGCCGCGCTGGAGGGCTGCGTCCGATATCTGCACAATCAGTCATAACGCCTCCCTCGCCTCCGGCATCAAAGCATTCTTAACGCCTTGCCCGCTACCGTTCCCGCAATTGATCAGGCGGAGGCGAAGACGTGCGAGCATCAGAACAAGTCGGCGGCACGGAATCCCTTGTTCTTGACGGGCGGCTGGACCTTCCGGCGGCGGCCCCTTTATTCGCATCGCTTACCGTCCGATGCGGAACCCCGCTATCCCTGGATGCGGGCCAGGTCAGCCACCTTGGCACATTGTGCCTGCAAATCCTGCTTGCCGCAGCGGCGGAATGGCGAAAACACGGCCAGGTTCTGACCCTGTCACCAGTCTCGGCAGCCTTTTCCGAGGCGCTTTCGACATTCGGGGTCGATCTCGACGCGCTTCAGGCCCCTGGCGCGTCCGTACAGCAAGCCGAGGAGGCGTGATGGCGATCAAGGTTCTTGCCGTCGATGACAGCCGGACGATCCGCGACATGCTGGAGCTTGTCCTGACCGATGCCGGATATGTGGTAACGCTGGCCGAAGACGGTCAGGCGGGGCTGGAGGCCCTGGCCGATTGCGAACCCGACGCCATCATTTCGGATATCAACATGCCGCGCCTCGACGGATTCGGATTTGTCGAGGCAGTGCGGCGAATCGACCGGCATCGGGCGACGCCCATCCTTGTGCTGACCACCGAAAGCGCGCCCGACCTGAAGGCACGCGCACGGGCCGCAGGGGCCACGGGCTGGATCGTCAAACCGTTCGACGCACCAAAGCTGGTCCGCGCGCTGCAGATGGTCGCAGGTTAAGGGGGCGGCATGGCCGATCAGACCGATCCTCTGGCGACGATCCGCGCCGGTTTTTTCAACGAATGCGCAGAGCGGCTGGAACAGCTCAACGACGCCCTGTCCGATCTGGGGGAAGGCGGGATGGACGGGGCAGCCGATCCCGAAATCATCAATACCGCCTTTCGCGCGGTTCACTCCATCAAAGGCGGGGCGGCGTCTTTCGGGCTTGATGCGCTGGTCCGCTTTGCCCATTCCTTCGAAGCCGCACTTGAGCAGGTGCGAAGCACTGCGGCACTGCCCGCACCAGAGCGGCTGACCCTGATGCACCGGGCCGCCGATCATCTGACCGACCTTGTCGCGGCCTGCGCGACGGGCGATGCGTTGCCCCCGCCAGGTGATGACATTGCCGCGCAGCTTCTGGCGCCGGGGAATGGCGATGCAGGTTTGCCCGTTGCGCCTGAGACGGGGGACCGGCCATGGCGGGTGCGGTTTTGCCCCCGAAAGGACCTTTATGCGTCGGGTAATGACCCGCTTTTCCCGCTTCGGGCGCTGCGCGATCTCGGCGCGACGCGGATCGCCTGTGATCCATCCTGCCTGCCCGATCTGGCCGGTTTCGACCCCGAAGCAGCCTATCTTGTCTGGACCATCAGCCTGCCGCCCACGGTCGCGAGATCCGAGATCCTCGATGTCTTCGACTTTGTCGCCGATCTTTGCGACCTTGACATCGCACAAGAGGACATCCCCGCGACACCGACCGCCACCGGAACCGCCCAGACAGCCCTTTCGGAGCAGTCCCCCACCATGCGGGTCGATCTGGAGCGGATCGACCGGCTGATGAACCTCGTCGGCGAACTGGCCATCGGCCATTCGATCCTCAGCCAGAGGCTGAGTGAAGCGACATCCGCCAATCCGGCCGACCTGACCCAGCATGTCGATACGCTGACCGGCCTGACGCGTGACATTCAGGACAGCGTGATGGCGATCCGCGCGCAACCGGTCAAATCGCTTTTTCAGCGTATGGGGCGGGTGCTCAGGGAAACCTCGGCGGCGCTCGGAAAGCCCGCCCGGCTGGTGCTGGAAGGCGAGATGACCGAGGTCGACCGCACCGTCATCGAACGGCTGACCGATCCGCTGACCCATATGGTGCGCAATGCAATCGATCACGGGCTTGAGCCGCCGCAAGACCGCGAACGGGCGGGGAAGGCCGCGCAGGGCACCGTGACACTGTCGGCGGCCCATCGGGCCGGCAGGCTGGTGATCGAGCTTGCCGATGACGGACGGGGCATTGACCGGGACCGCATCCTTGCCTCGGCCGAAAAGCGTGGCCTGATCGCGGCAGGCGCGCAACTGACCGATGCCGAGATCGACCAGTTTCTTTTCGCTCCGGGCTTTTCCACCGCCAGAACGCTCTCCGACATCTCGGGGCGCGGTGTCGGCATGGATGTGGTCAAGACGGCGATCAAACGCCTCGGCGGCCGGATCACGATCCGCAGTGAGGCCGGGGCGGGCACATGGTTTACGCTGTCCTTGCCACTGACGCTTGCGGTGATGGACGGGATGGTGGTGCGCATCGCGGGTCAGACGATGGTGATCCCGGTGGCCGCGATCCTGGAAACCGCAGCCCTCAACGCAGTGGAACGACGCCCGCTTGGCGATGATACGACCCTTCTGAACATGCGGGGAAGCTATGCCGCCCTCGTCGACACCGCAGCCGCGCTCGGCATGCGCCCGCCCGGACGGTTGCCCCGCGATCCGATCGCGATCCTGACACAGGCCGACGATGACAGCCGTGCGGCCCTTGTCGTCGATGCGGTTCTTGACCAGCGTCAGGTCGTGGTCAAGCCGGTCCGGGGCGGGTTCGGCCGCATCCCCGGCATTGCCGCCGCCACGATCCTCGGCGATGGCGAAATCGCATTGATCCTCGATCCCGGCGAAACCGCGCGCCTTGCCCCGCCCCGGCACAAGGAAGAGCTTCATGCAAGAACCGGTTGATCATCGCCCCCAATCCGGCGCGCTTTCGTCTGCAGACGGTGAGGTGGAACTGCTCGCCTGCCATCTCGGGCAAGAGGTGTTCTGCATCGATGTCACCGCGATCCGCGAACTTCGCTGCTGGTCGCCGCCGACCCCCTTGCCCCATGCGCCTGCCAGCCTGACAGGTGTCATCAACCTGCGCGGCACCATTCTGCCCGTCGTTGACCTTGCCGCGCGGCTGGGGCTGCCCCCCCTGATCGCCGACAGCCGCAATGTGATCGTCGTGGTCAGCCTTGCCGGTCAGGCGACCGGGCTTGTCGTCAGCGCCGTCAGCGACATTCACCGGGTGGCGCAAGCCAGCCTCACACCACCGCCCCCCATCTCTGGCGAAAGCGCCGATGCCTGTATCGCGGCCCTGGCCCTGATTGAGGACCATATGATCCGCATCATCGATCTGGCTGCACTTCTGCCACGCCAAACCATGGACGCGGCATGATGAAGGTCAGCAACCACACCAAAGTGCCCCAGGGCGCAGGAAGGGCCGGGGCATGACCATACCGGCGGACACGCAAACCGATCAGGACGAAATCACACTCGACACGCTTGCATTGCGCATAGCCGAGGAACTGGCCCATCTGACGCAGCTGTCGCAGGACGTGCAGGACGGGTTGTCCGGCTGCATAACCGCCTGTCCGCAAGACGGGGCGATTGTCATGCAATTGCAGGCAATCGACCGTATCGGACAGGGGCTGGCCGATCTCGGGCGGTTGATGGCGGGCCTGACCGGGGAACTGCCCGGCGATATCACCCTGCCGACCGGAACCCTGCGCCGCGACCTGCGCCTGCGGGATCTGGCCGACCGGCTGGTTCCGCAAACCAGAGAACCCGCATCTGCACCCGGCCGCAAGACCGGTGACATTCTCTGGTTCTGATGCTCCGTCCAGACGCTATAGCCCGTGGCGGTTCGGGTCGGGTGGCACGGGCGACCGAGCCTGATCTTGGCGGGTTGGCAGAGACGCAGCGTTCAGGTGCCGGATTTGCTGTACCGTTGGGCATGCACTCCCGGCGCGGCGTCAAACCGGCCGGTCAGCTCAAGGATACGCTCGGCCATGTCAGGCAGCGGCACCGCCATCTCGGCCGCGCCGCTTGCAAGGGCCGCGCCGGGCATGCCGAAGACAACCGAGGTTGCGGCATCCTGCGCAAGGCAGCGTGCCCCGCCTGCCCGCAACCGCCCCATCGCCGCCACGCCATCACTGCCCATCCCCGTCAGCAGGACCGCAACGACATGCCCGGCCATGGGGCGGGCGGACGCAAAAAGCCGGTCGACGGATGGGGATAGCGCCGCTGGATCCGCAATCGGCTCCATGCGGCAGAGCGTTTTCCTGCCCGGCGCAAGGGACAGGGCACGCCCCCCTCCGGGCGCGAAAAGGATGGTTCCGGGCTCGAGCCTGCATCCATCAGTGGCCAGCCTTACCGCCGGGGCGATCCGGTCGGCCAGTCGCTGGACAAACCGCTCGATGAACGGGGCCGACATATGCTGCACGACAAGTACCGGCGGCCCATCTGCCGGGATCTGTCGCAGAACGGTTTCAAGGGCCTCAACCCCGCCGGTTGACGCCCCGATCAGCACAACCCGCCCGTTCCAGCGATAGGGCCCGGTCCCGACCGGCGCAGGGGCGGGAGAACGGCGAACAGATGGCCGCGACCGCGCCGCGGCTATCAGACGATCGCCAAGATGCAGCGGCCGCGCCGTGCCAAAAATCTCGGATTTTCCCAGACAGTCAACCGCTCCGCGCGTCAGTGCTTCGATGGCCCGCGTGCTGCCACGCATGGTTTCACCCGCCAGCATCACGACCGGCATCGGCCTGAGCCGCATCAGCCGGTCAAGGAAGGTCAGTCCGTCCATCTTCGGCATTTCGATGTCGAGGGTCAGAACATCCGGCTGAAGACGTTTGATGAGGTCGCGCGCCTCGATCGGATCGGCCGCCTCACCCACGATCTCGCATCGCCCGTCACTGGCCAGAGCCCCGCGCAACAGTGCACGGACGGTCGCTGAATCGTCGATGATCAAGACCCGGCACGGCAAGACAGCCTGTTCCGCCGGGGACTGCACGGGCCGCATCGTCAGAATTCATCCCAATCGGTAAAACTTGCCGGTCGCGAAGGCCGGGCGAACTGCTCCCCCACGGCAATCCTCGCGAAGGGGTGACGGGGCTTTTCCCTGATCATCGGTGCGGTCAATGCCGGGTCGGCTTGCCGCCCGTCATAGTGAGGGCCGACATCGGCACCGACCTCTGTCAGGTTGGGAATGCGAAACCGCGCCATGGTGGAATTCAACGCTTCGGCACCCCGGGTCAGCGACTGGCCTGCGGCTGAAGCCTGCGCGAAGAGCGCCGCGTTCTGCTGCGTAACCTGATCGATCTGATTGACCGCCACATTGATCTCGGCAAGTCCGGCCGATTGTTCCTGGGCCGAGGCGGCAATTTCGGCCATACGGTCGGCTATATGGGTGACCGATCCGACGATCCCCTTCAGGGCACTGCCCGCCTCGCCGACCAGCCCGACGCCGCGCTTGACCTGACCGGTCGAGGCTGAAATCAGCGTGTCGATCTCGCGCGCGGCCTCGGTCGAACGCTGCGCCAGCGCCCGCACTTCGGCGGCGACGACGGCAAAGCCGCGTCCCGCCTCACCCGCTCGGGCGGCCTCCACGCCCGCATTCAGCGCCAGCAGATTGGTCTGGAAGGCGATATCCTCGATCACGCCGATAATGCGGGCGATGCGTTCGGATGAACTTTCGATCTCGCCCATCGCGCGCACCGCTTCCTCGACAACGGCGCCGGAAGCTTCGGCAGAGGCGCGGGCCGCCCCGACTACCTGGCTGGCCTCCGCCGCGCCCTCTGCGGCGGATTTGACCGATGCCGTCAGTTGATCAAGCGCCGCCGCGGTCTGTTCCAGCGTCGCGGCCTGCTTTTCGGTTCTGACCGTCAGATCCTCGGCAGATCGGGCAATCTCCAGCGTCCCGCCCTCAATCTCGACGGCATTTTCCATCACCACGGCCATGGCAGCCGCCAGTTGCCCGATCGCATTGTTGAAATCGTGGCGCAGGGTTTCGTATTCGACCGCGAATTCGGCGTCGATACAGGCGGTCAGATCACCCCCCGCCAGTCCGCTCAGACCAACGCGCAATGCCTCGACCACTTCGTGTAGTGCGGCCTCGAGCGCGCGTCTGCGATCCTCGGCCATACGCAGCCCCTGTTCGGCCGCGGTCATATCCGCCCCCATGAGAACGACCTTGATCAGCTGGCCGTCGTGATCGTGGATCGGTGACAGGCTTCCATCAACGACACCTTCATAGCCTGTGAGGTGACGCGCCCGGAAGCGGCCGAACACCGATTCCCCGGCAAGCAGACGGTCCCAGACGGGGGCATTTTCCGGCTGCGTCTCATCGGCCCCGAACACATCCTGATAGGCCCGCCCGACAAGCTCCGCCTTATCGGCTCCGACCAGCGCGCACATCTTTTCATTGGCCGACGATACCTGCCCTTCGGCATCGAATTCGGCGGTGGCGAGGTTGCGGTCAATGGCGGTCAGCACCGCCCGGTTCATCCGTTCGACGGTGACGTCGCGCCATTCGACGACAAAGCCGATGCGACCCTGCCCCTCCATCGCGACTTCGTTGACATCGAGTGCGAAACGCGCGTCGCCGACGCGTATTTCATCCCGATGTGGCAGGTTGGCAGAGGCGTCCAGCACCCGGCGCACTGCCGCCGGGATCGCCCGGAAATCGTCGATCCTGCGCCCCGGCACCGTTGCGGGGTCAAAATCCGCACTTGTCTTGCGAAATTCAGCGGCGTGTTCGTGGAACAACGTGTCGAGCGAGGGGTTGATGTAGGAAATTCTGCAATCCCGATCCATGATCATCAGCGCCGCGGACGATCCTTCCAGTGCCGCACTCTTGAATGCTGCTTCGCGCGCTATGCCGGCCGAGGCCGCAAGGCTGTCGCGGAACGAATCCAGCGTCCGGGCAATGGTGCCGATTTCATCACGGCGCGTGGTATCCTGAACCGTGACAGTATAGTCCCCGTCGGCAATTGCCTGCATGGCCCGGGCATTTGCGACCAGAGGGCGCGACAGTCTGCGCGCGACCAGAAACACCACGCCGCCAAGCACCACCATCGAGGTGAGGCCAGCGGTGATCAGCGTTGTGGTCAGAGTGCGGACGGGCGCCAATGTCGTTGCAAGCGGCACTTCATGCACAAGCACCAGATCCAGACCGGGCAGCGCCACCCTGCTGGCCATTACGGTCGAACGCGTTCCGAACAGCCCCGGTTCCTGCATCAGCGCTTCGCCTTCGGC
>NZ_JBARVQ010000162.1:0-2736 GCF_049646345.1 Albidovulum sp.
CCCCAAAGCCCGGCTGACATCACCCAGATCGCTCTTCAGCGGCAGGATCAGCAACCGCGCCTGCATCTCGGACTTGCCGAAACCCGGTTCGGCTTTCAGCGTGAAGTCAGCGGTACTTGGGCCCGAAAACACGGCCTGAAGCACGTCGGATACATCGTGCCGTGCTTTGGGGGTGAAAAAGGACGTCAGCGGCATGCCGCGAACTTCCATCCCCATCAGATCGTTCAGATGCAATCCGGCAAGCCGGAACCGCGCAACTTGCGGCGAAACCCGTTCGAGCACGAATGCATATTCAAGCGCACGTTCAATTCCGCGCGGATCGATTTCGGACCGGAACGGAACGCCACGTCCACATCTGAGGGCTTCCCAATAATCCCTCACTTCAGAAATATGACTAAACCTCATAATCCTTCGACTTTCCTGATGCGGGAGCAGCCGTCCCGGTTCACCCAACACATCCGGCCGCTACGACGCCTCGGTCGCCCGCAACTTAACACAGGCCGACGCGTTGTCGCGCCGGTCAGCATTTGTTAACTCTACGGCCAGAATACTTACTGAAGTGTTAATAACATGATCCGGCGGTTCACTGGGGGACAAAAGTCTTAAATGGTAAATGCACAACTTGTGTCCATGACCGGCTTTGCGGCCCGTCGGGGAGAGGGGGCGGGGTTTTCCTGGGCCTGGGAAATCCGGTCCGTGAACGGCAAGGGGCTGGATCTTCGGCTGCGCGTTCCCGACTGGATCGACGGTCTGGAACCGGCAATTCGTGCGGGTGTCACAAAAGTGGCCGTGCGCGGCAATATCTCGGTCTCCCTGAAACTGACGCGTGCCACTGGCGATGACGGGCTGAGGGTCAATGCCGCCGGGCTGTCATCTGTGCTGAACGCGCTGGCAACGGTCAGGGCCGGGGCCGAGGCGGCCGGTATCCCGCTGGCAACGCCCAGCGCCGCCGAGGTGCTGAACTTGCGTGGTGTGATCGATCAGGGGGGCGAGGTAGAGGATACCGCGCCGCTTCTTGCGGCCCTCAGCCGCGATCTCGTCCCGCTTCTTGATGACTTCGCTGCAATGCGCGCCGCAGAGGGCAGGGCGCTTGCCACGGTTATCGCGGCGCAGATCGGGCGGGTTGAGGCCCTGACGGCGGACGCCAAAACCGCCACAGAATCGCGGCGCGAGGAACAGGCCCGTGCCCTGACTGACAATCTGGCCCGTGTGATGACGGGCGCGGCCGAGGCCGATCCGGACCGGATCGCGCAGGAACTGGCGCTGCTGGTCGTCAAATCCGATGTGACGGAAGAGCTTGATCGTCTGGGCGCGCATATCGCCGCCGCGCGCGGGCTATTGGCCGAAAAAGGCGCGGTGGGGCGCAAGTTCGATTTCCTGATGCAGGAATTCATGCGTGAGGCAAATACGCTCTGTTCCAAATCCGGCAACGCGGCGCTGACCCGGATCGGGCTTGACCTGAAGACCGTGATCGACCAGATGCGGGAACAGGTTCAGAACGTGGAATAGCCATGAAACGCAAGGGCTTGCTGATCATCCTGTCGTCGCCCTCCGGTGCGGGCAAATCGACGCTGGCCAAACGGCTGATGGAATGGGACCCGACGCTTAAGTTTTCGGTCTCGGCCACAACCCGCGCGCCGCGCCCCGGCGAAAAGGACGGGCGCGAATACTTCTTCCGGTCCCGCGAGGATTTCGCGGCAATGGTCGAGGCGGGCGAGATGCTGGAACATGCCGAGGTCTTCGGCAATTTCTACGGCTCGCCCAAGGGGCCGGTCGCAGCGGCGATGATCGAAGGCCGCGACACGCTTTTCGACATAGACTGGCAGGGCGGTCAGCAGGTGAAGCAGGCGATGGGCGACGATGTCGTATCGATCTTTGTCCTGCCGCCCTCCATCTCAGAACTGGAACGACGCCTGCGCAGCCGTGGGCAGGACAGTGATGAGGTCATCGCCGGGCGCATGGCTAAATCCGAGGCCGAAATCAGCCATTGGGCGGAATACGATTATGTCCTGATCAACGAAGATCTCGACCGGGCCGAGGCCGAACTGAAAACCATCCTGATGGCGGAACGCATGCGCCGTGACCGGCAGCCCAGCCTGTCGGAATTTGTGCGCGGCCTCAACCGGGAGTTTTCGCAACGATGATCTATGAACTGGACGGAATTTCACCGCAACTCGCCGAGGATGCTTGGGTTGCGCCGGATGCCAATCTGATTGGCAAGGTCGTGCTGGAGGCAGGCGCGAATGTCTGGTTCGGATCAACGCTGCGAGGTGACAACGAGGAAATCCGTGTTGGTGCCGGGTCAAACATTCAGGAAAACTGCGTCCTTCACACCGATATGGGCTATCCGCTGGTGATCGGCGCGGATTGCACCATCGGCCACAAGGCGATGCTGCATGGCTGCACGATCGGCGAGGGCAGCCTGATCGGCATGGGTGCGACTGTGCTGAACGGCGCGAAGATCGGCAAGGGCTGTCTGATCGGGGCGAATGCGCTGATCACCGAAGGCAAGGAAATCCCCGATGGCAGCCTCGTGATGGGCGCGCCGGGCAAGGTCGTTCGCAGCCTCGACGAAGCAGCGCGGGCTAAATTGCTTGCCTCGGCGTCGCATTACCGGGCGAATGCCGCGCGGTTTCGCAACGGGCTTCGGGCCCTCTGATCGCGTTCAGCCCTCGCAAAAAATGACGATATCGAAGACAAGCGTGGGGCAGTGTCCCCGCACATCCTCAATAACTG